>NZ_JAHPYX010000264.1:0-30421 GCF_019058535.1 Candidatus Borrarchaeum sp. | reverse complement strand
GTATGTGAGTGCCTACAATACCACACAACTGTGTAGCCGGTGCGGAAAGTTGGTGCCGAAAACCCTGGCAACCCGAATCCACCGCTGCCCGTACTGTGGGCTGGTGTTAGCGAGAGATCATAATTCTGCAATCACTGTTTTACAGCGATCCACTCACTATGTAAAAGCACGCTCATCATCATTATCATCATCAGGGCAGGAACTGCCCGTTGAGCCTGGTTGACATGTCCCGCTGGGGAATGGATGACCCAGGAAGCCACCCTACTTGCAGGGTGGTAGTTCACCTACACAAATATTTTAATAGACCACGATTCACATTTCAATGCCTATATTAAATTGACTAATATTCATTGAAAAACAAGTTTGTTAGCTGTGCAATATAACTTTTTATGTTTTGAGTTAAAAAAAGCATCGTAAATAAAGAATTAACAACTTTTTTGTTATCTAATTAATTGTGCTACCTTTTTCGGATCGTATTTCCACTTTGGATCAATTTTCTTCGTTTTGCGGTAATATTTCGAGAGCCTATGGATTTTTGCTTCTGTCAGCTGCAACCCTCTTTTTGAGTGTAGATCCTTTGGATTAGCTTCCATATGATTGCGGAGATTCCAAGCCTTCCTGATGAGATTTAATATGTCTTCTGGAAGTACTGAGACTAAATCATGCTCTACTAAATGCTGAGATACGCTTTTTCCTGTATGAAGTTTCACAGATGGAATACCATATTGATCCCTAAGTATTGTTCCGATCATTGCCTGCGACTCGCCCGCCTTAGCAAGCTTGACAATTATATCATCAACCTCTTCTGGCGAATATTCTACCCATACAGGCGATTTTGTGCGTGGGGGACGCTTACTTGCACTTTTACCCCGTGCTCTACTGTGCATTCTAGCCATTTTAGTTTCCTCCAAGAATGTTCCTCTGAATTTCTACATTTTTGTCAGTTGTGTGGAATTCTTGGTTTGTAGATTAAGGTTTTTTAAATCTAAATGTTTTAAAAAGGTTACCAAAAAAACACAATTGAGTTTTAAATTTTTGCTGATTATAGCGGGAGACTGAAAGTTAGCTTGTATCACTTTCTTAAAACTCGAAGTTGAGGTTTTTAACTTAATCTTTAAGAATATTTGCAGTAAGCTCGTTAGATGGTTTAATTAGTTTCAATACCTTTATTTTTTTCAGATGTTGTTTAAGGATTTGGAGATAATATAATGGTGAAAACCAATTTGGAGAGTCCCCATCATGATCCTTATGAGTAGCACAATTAGTGAGTTTGTGAAAAAATTAGGTGCTGACTTAGTTGGCATAGCACATGTTAAAGAAATAAAGGATGAAAGGATAAAAGCAGAAATTAAAAGCGTATTTGATGATGCAAGAACTCTAATTTTAATTGGGAGACGTTTAGAACATCTAATGATTGACAAAAAAGGGGAAGAAAGCGCAAATTACCAGATTACAATAAGCAAGACTTTAAAGTTGATTACACAAAAACTTGTTGGATTCATTTTCAGAAGCGGTTTTAACTCTAAACTATTATTGGATCCTGAAAAAATGAGTGATGATCAACGAATCAATATCAAGAAACTTGCAGAATCTGCTGGATTAGGGCAAATTGGCTTTAACAACTTGCTTTTGACACCAGAGTTCGGGGCGCGTGTATTAATTGCTGCATTAGTAACTGACGCCCTTTTAGAACCTAGCAAAAGGATAGAATCACCAATCTGTTTGGAATTGAAAGGAATTTCCTGTAAAAAATGCGCAGATGCGTGTCCGCAACTTGCAATAAGCTTTACAGGGCGATTTTATGAGTCCAAGTGTCTAAAACAGCTCAGTAAAGACATTGAGTTATATCAATCTTATTACTGCACTCTGTGTATTACATCGTGTCCTGTAGGACATCCTGATTCTTCAGAGCAATAAACGACTCAATGAAGTTTACTTTTCATTTAGAATGTTTAAAATACTAATAATATCTTTTTGTGCCCTTTTTAGTAACTTTATTGCCTTCTTTTTTTCTTTTTCGTCTAACGAATGAAATGGGGCAGTTTTTCGCCATAGTTCACGCAAGTCTGTTAATGCATAAAGAGCGTCAAAAGTAAGAGAAACCCGTTCACTCATTTTGTTCACCTACAAATAGTTAGGAATAAATTGAAGCCGGGGGGAGGAATTGAACCTCCGTAAAGCGGATCTGCAGTCCACCGCCTCTAAGAGGGAGATGTTTCCAGCCTCTAGGCTACCCCGGCATATCATTCAATTTAATATGTATACGTTTCTGGCCACCTCGATCAGATGCGTCTCGCCTAATAGAAGACTAATTTAAAAACATTACTGATAATAAGCCAGAAAGCACCACAGCTTCAGCGTGGTGATGAATGGCGCGAGGTTTATATAGTTTATTAGCAATAGACTATAGGAGCAACAGGACGCCGCACGACGTTCGCACTAGGGAGTTCACACCGTGTCAAAGGTTATTACAGCAGTGCCGACCGCACCATCAAAGAACCAGACCATCAAAGCTACCTTGAAAGCCACTAAGGCACGCCGCACACAGCAACGCTGCCGGGTGTTTGAGCTGAAACTTGACCGCTCCCACCTTAACCAGCACACACATGCACAGTTGCAGCGCTTGTTTCTGGAAGCCAAATGGCTGTATAACCATATTCTCTCCCAGCCGAATGTGTGTGACATGGATTATAAACTCGCTGAAGTGCCGGTCAAAGTCAAAGATCGCTTTGAACTCCGGGAACTACGTCACTTATCCTCACACATGAAGCAGAGTTTGATTAGGCGAACCATCGATAACATCAAAGGGCTGGCACACTTAAAAGCGAAGGGGCATGCAATCGGCAGACTCAACTACAAGAGTGAAGTGAAGTCCATCCCTTTGAAACAATACGGCAATACCTACAAAATCCTGAATGACAAATGCATCAAGATCCAGGGCATCGCACAACACTTACGGGTCAATGGCTTGGCGCAAATTCCTGCTGACAGCGAGCTGGCTAATGCCACCTTGATCCAGCGCCATGGCGACTACTTCGTGGCAATCACTACTTACCAGGCGCGGAAACACACCCCGCCCCCGTCAAAAACGGTGGGCATCGATTTCGGCATCAAAACCCAATTAACGCTGTCAGACGGCATTGCCATCCAGTATGCCATCCCCATTAGCACCAAGTTGCGAAAATTACACCAGCAATTAAGTCGCTGTCAATATAGCAGCAAAAACTGGTATAAAGCCCTGCACAAATTGGAAAAAGCCTATGTGAAGGTTACCAATATCAAGAAGGACGTCAGAAACAAATTGGTCCATTATCTCCACACCAGGTATGGTGTGGTCTGTTACCAAGATGAGCATGTCAAGGCCTGGCAACGCCTCTGGGGCAGGAAGATCCTATCAACGGGTATCGGAGGGATCATACGCACACTTGAGGAAAAGGTGCATACTCCGATCCAAGTCGATAGATGGTTTCCTTCCACCAAGACCTGTTCTCGCTGCGGGAATATCCGGGACATCGAGTTAGATGAACGTTTATATGTCTGCCCCGTCTGCGGATTGGTAATGGACAGAGATCATAATTCAAGTGTTAACATCGAGAACGAAGGGTTAACACAGCTGCTACCTACGGGACGTAGGGATGTTAAGCCTGTGGAGACTGAATCCTCTACTGTGACATCGCTGGAATACCTCAATGGTATTCCCTATGTGACAGCAAGTTCGGTCAGCGAAGCAGGAAGCCTCACTGCTTCAGCGTGAGGTAGTTCACTGAAGTTCTGAAGAATTGAATACAGAGTAATACATTTAAAATGAGTTGACTTTAAACCTACCATACTAGTTACAATATGTTTGAGTGATCAGAATGGTCAGATTACGTGAATGCAGTTTTTGCGCAATTAAAATTGAACCTGGTACAGGGATGTTATACGTTAAAACAGATGGATCTACAAGATGGTACTGCTCTAGTAAATGTAAAAAATCAGATTCGATGAAACGCAATCCACGCAAACTAAAATGGACAAATCGATATGAATCTAAGCGTTAATATCCTGTATCTTATTTTTAATAACCAAATAACAAAACTTAAGCATTAGATTCACTTGTATAACCACTTTTCGTCTGAACGTGGATATTTACATACCTCTTCTTCGTTAAAATATACTGCCATTTCCATTTTTGCATTTTCTACAGAATCTGCTGCATGAATAACATTTCGCTCAAGAGTCATACCGAAATCGCCTCTAATAGTCCCAGGGTTCGCTTCAAGGGAATTTGTTTTTCCTATGATTGTTCTTACTGCTTGAACTGCGCTTTTTCCTTCCACAACCATTGGAAGAGATGGTCCTGATGTAATATATTCTATTAATGGTTCGAAAAATGCCTTTCCTTTATGAACTGCATATTGTTTCTCTGCTAATTCTCTTGAAACTTGTAATAACTTCAATGCAGTTATTTTCAGCCCTTTTTTCTCAATTCTTGAGATTATTTCTCCAATTAACCCTCTAGCTATGGCATCAGGCTTTAGCATCACAAAAGTTCTCTCAAATTCACTCATAATTTTGCCTCCTATACTATACCTAAAATGGTTTTAAATGAAAGGGCATTAACCTCTCCACATTTTTTGTGCTCTAGCAAATTTTAATTTGTTATAATGGAGAGATCTTACGGTATTTTTTTAGAATTCTATTATTTGCATATCTTCCTTCTCAGGTTTTCCAGTGACTTTGAGGTTTATCTGAACTATCTCATCTGAAATCATATTTCCTCTTACTGTTCGTCTCTTTCTCTGACCAGGTCTTTTTGGATGAAAACCAGGTGCTGATGACATCAAGATTCTTTTCCTGATAGCTCCATGAACATCAGGTTTCATGGGGAAACCATCTTTGTCACTTCCACCAGTTAACACGAATTTGTATCCCGGAAAGCCAATTGTTGTACCTTCAATTTCTTCTGAAATCTTAATTCCCAATAATCTGCCAATTTTATCACCTTCGATACCAATCTGTCGTGTTTTACCAGTTTCTGGATCAGATATAACAGCTTTATATTCAACCACTTTTCTTGTCCTCCGAAATGTTCTGATTATCATCAAGTTTTGAAATCGTGAATGATTAAAGAACATGAATTCATTTTCTGTTTATAAATTCTGCGCTTTGACCAAATGGAAAATTAAAATCCCCACAATGGTTTTGTTTTCCGTTTTATTTCACGAAGTTCGTCTAAAATTTCTTTTTGAGAGTCTGGCAATTCATCCTTGAACTTGGTTCGCAGCGTATTAAACATCGTCTCAGACATGTCAACTATCAGTACATCATTTTCGTTAAAGGTCCTTCCAACTGTACATCCCTTGATCGATATAGCGACCTCTTCCCCTTTTGTAGCCTTAGGAACATTCTCACCTCGATCTTGTATTCCAACTATTTCGCCGACTTTACGTCCATCGGATGCACGAATTAATAGATATTTTGGACAGATTTGTCCTCCTAATACTTCAACACCAACGACCGCTGGCTTGTTAATTCGAAAAACAAAACCTGGCATAACTTTTATTTTACCTGGCCTAATTATTGCCTTTTCGCGTTCTTCACGTAATTGCTTTTCCTTATCTAGTTTCCAATCATCGAAATCTTCAACGAGTCTATAAATGATATTGTTTAGCATTATAGGTATACCAAGACGATCTGCTTCTTCTTGCGCGTCTGGACGCACACCAACATTAAAGCCTAAAATTACTCCGTTCAGGGGATCTTGTTCGAGAGAAACACCTGCATCAACAACATCACGTTTGCTAACGTCTCCAACATTCGCAGTTCTTATGGGGATCTTATTTTCTTTTAAAAGTCTAAGAATAGCCTCTAAAGAACCTAATGCATCTGCTTTCAGGATTATTCCAGAAATATCTGTAGATATAATTATTTCGCTGATCTCTTTCTTTATCTCCGCAATAAGGGAGTTTAAATGTTCTTCGTCAGTGAACACTGAAACCGATGCACCAGCAACAGCATTATCGAGATTTGGCGCGCCTATTTTTATACCAGCCGCTGCTTTTATTTCATCTACTGAATTAAACTTTTCTCTTGGATCACGGATTTCATCCAAAGGTTTTGGAGAAAGCAATGCGCGAACTTTTGTTATAATCGGTTCACCATTCTTATCATAGGTGATAATACTGTCTCCCTTCTTAATTCGTCCCTCATAGATAATTGTGTCAATAGTTATTCCTAGACCTGGTTCTTCTTTAACTTCCAGAATTGAGCCGATTGCTGGTCCCTTTGAAACATGTAGTTTTTCTTGCAGATATTGCTGTGCCAAACCAGTTAGAATCATTAAAAGATCTGCTATTCCTTCTCCAGTTTTAGCAGAAGTTGGGATTATAGCCACATTTTTTGTAAAGTCCTTTATTCTATCGTATCTTTCGGCTTGGAATTTTTCCTTTGAGAGTTCGCCCATTATTTCATATATGCGCTCATTAAGGTCAGTTTGAATAAATTCATTTTGTTTGTTGAAAGATGCTAGAAAAGTAGAGTTCTCGTTGGGTTTCCATCCTCCTAGACGATCAATTTTATTTGCAGCGATCAAAAAAGGAACTTTTCGAGCACGTAAAAGATTTAAACTCTCCCATGATTGAGGCATAAAGCCATCCATTACGTCTATTACAAGAATAGCAATATCAGCTACACTCGCTCCACGAGCCCGCAGGTTGATGAACGATTCGTGCCCTGGTGTATCGATTATTAGAAGACCTGGTAAAGTGAATTTTATCTTGAGAGTATCAAGCAATTTCCCAGTAACTTCTTTAATTGTCTCCATAGGAAAAAAACTTGCACCAATGTGCTGTGTAATGCCTCCTGCTTCTCTTTTCTGCACTGCAGTACCACGGATTCTGTCTAGCAGTGAGGTCTTGCCGTGATCAATATGTCCCATGATAGTACAAATTGGAGCGCGTAAATCGTCCTCTTTTTCACTCATTTGCTTTAACCTCCACTTTGAAGGTTTGATTATGAAGTTCTTAGACAATTTCTGTCCTTATTTTGAAGGATCATTCATTCAATTCCTTAAATAACTTTGTAAAGTTTTTGATTTAGCATTTAATGTGTTTTTTGATTGTGCCATCCATTTTTCCTATGGCAAGTATTCGCCAATAACTTTAAAAGTATCCTCCTGTTTCATTTGAAAAAAGGTGAGAAAAGATGGGTATAGAACTAACTACATTAGACTTGAATTTTACCTGGATGATTGTTGTTATATCTATAGCTGGATTAATTTATGCGGTATTGCTTGCACGTCAAACTATGAAACACCCCACCACTGGGGGCGATGCAGACAGAATTTCTAACGCCATAAGAGCAGGGGCAAATTCATATCTAAGAAAGCAACTTATTTCGATCGGAGTGATGGTTGCAATATTAGCTGCCATTCTTATAATGTTACCTGCGCATCAACCAGAGGGTTTCCCATCAATTAGGTTTGGAAGGATGTTAGCATTCCTGATGGGTGCTAGTTTCTCAGCATCTGTAGGATACGCGGGTATGAATATTGCCACCCGCGCAAATGTCAGAGTAGCTGCTGCAGCGAATAAAAGTTTCGGACAAGCGCTTAAAATAGCATACAGAGGTGGAACAGTAGCTGGTATGCTAACCGATGGGCTTGGCCTGCTAGGAGGTATAATTGCATTTATAATCTTCCGTGAATGGGCGTTCGAAGTCTTATTAGGCTTTGGATTTGGCGGAACACTTATAGCATTGTTCTATCGAGTTGGTGGTGGAATTTATACGAAGGCTGCAGATGTTGGAGCCGATCTTGTAGGCAAAATTGAGAAAGGTATCCCTGAAGATGATCCAAGGAATGCTGCTGTGGTAGCTGACTTGGTAGGTGATAATGTTGGTGACTGTGCAGGTATGGCTGCAGATATATTCGAGTCATACGAAGTAACAGAAGTTTCAGCTATGATATTAGGTCTAGCTGCGTTCCCACCAGCGATTTACGGTTTTAAAGGCGTATTATTCCCACTGATGGTCAGGGCCATCGGAGTGTTAAGTTCAATAATCGGTACGTACGCCGTGAGACTTCGTGGTGAGAAAGAAGGTGCAATGAAAGCGATAAACCGCGGTTACACCACTTCAGCTACGGCTTCGATAATTGGATTTTTCGTTCTCAGCTTTTTCTATATGCAAGGCTTAGCTGATATAAACACGGGCTTAGCTGTGGTTTGGTGGAAATTCCCAATTGCAATAATGGCAGGAATCGGGCTTGCAGTATCAACTAACTTCTTAACAGAGCATTTCACCTCAGTAGAGGCGGGACCTGTTAAAGGTATGTCAAAGGCATGTCAAACTGGTGCAGCAACCAACCTCCTCGAAGGTATTGCCGTAGGATATGAATCAAGTGTCTGGGCGATAATAAGTATAGCAGTATCAATTTTTGTTTCAGTAATAATCTTTGGTTCGCTTGGCGTAACAGCTTTCTATGGTGTTGCGCTTTGCGGTATCGGACAACTTACCTTGACTGGAAATAATGTAGCTATGGATACGTTTGGTCCAATTGCAGATAATGCACAAGGTCTGGCTGAAATGAGCAAAGATGACTACTTCACTCCTCAAGCACAAAGCGTCTTAGCAGATATGGATTCAGTTGGTAATACAACTAAAGCAGTTACAAAAGGAATAGCAATAGCATCAGCAGTAATAGCAGCAGTGTCTCTCTTTAGGTCATATATTGAACTTCCTTTGCTTCTAGGTGGTGAATTACTAATCTTAGATTTGTCAGTTCCGTTAATCTTTATTGGATTACTTATTGGCGGAGCGGTACCCTTGTTGTTCAGTGCAATTTGCATTAAAGCCGTAGGCAAAGCCGCAGCGAAGATGATTAGAGAAGTGCGACGGCAATTTGCAGAGATTCCCGGGCTATGGGAGGGGACAGCAGACCCCGACTATGAACGGTGTGTAGCTATCTCTACCCGCGCCGCGCAAAAAGAACTCCTTCCTCTTGGAATACTCGCAATAGCCACGCCGTTGCTTGTAGGATTCTTACTCAGTGGTGCAGCACTAGGAGGCTTTCTAGGAGGTGCAATAATAGCTAGTCAATTGTTGGCAGTGTTCATGGCAAATGCTGGAGGTGCTTTCGATAATGCTAAGAAGAGCATTGAGGATGGACTCTTTGGAGGAAAAGGATCCGATGCCCATAAGGCAGCCGTTATCGGTGATACTGTAGGAGATCCCTTGAAGGATACCGCGGGACCTGCATTGAACCCAATGATGAAAGTAATAAATCTCATCGCACTGCTAGTAGGTCCACTTGTATTACAGGTCTCTCTTATTGGCTATGTAGCAGCAGATCCAGTCGCTATATTTGTATTCAATCCAACAGCATTAGGAATAGCTATAGTGCTTGCTCTAACTATAGTAATTGCTTTCGCTATGTGGTATAGCAAGAGAGAAACAGAAGATATAGCTGACCTTGGTTAAAACAAAACTGAAACACATTCTCTTAGAAAAGGGAAAATGAAGGAAAAATAGAAATTTTCTTTCCTTCCCTCTCTACATTTTTCTACAATTTTTATTTTTTTGAAAGACTACAAGTATTTCTTCTAAACCTATATCACAATTAATCTTCCTTCAACCAATGAAACCATCTTCTGCTAGGTATGATTTTTGCCTCAAGTAGATAACTGAACTATTGGCGTCCTTAAGTTTCTTTTTTAATTTCGCATCATTCGTAGCAACGACGAATTTAGTTTTCTTGGCGATTCTAAGAATATATTCGTCTGCAGTTTCATTAGGAAGGAACTGTTCATCTAAAACTTTGATATTTTGTTCTTTGAGAAATCGTAAAGCAAACTCGACCTTCTTTCTTTTCTTAGGTTTCGATTTGCTTAATAATTCTTTTAGTTCAGTTATAACTCCGCTTAGAGCAACTAACTCATATTCTCTTTTCACAAGGCGATCTAGCTCTGATATTATATTGATTTGAATTTCTGAGAGCATTATAAGAAAATTTGAATCAATAATAATACTTACGATTGCACAATCCCCCAACCAATCAACCGCCATCTTCCACTTATTCTTCGGCTGATTGCGATCCTACTTCCTTCCTCGATGCATACTGGTCTTTGAAGTTCTAATTCAGCGTTCTTACCGGCTTCTTTAACTCTACCGATAGTAGCAGAGGCGCCAACTGTTAACATTAGAGGTTCATTTTGCTTAATAGGCATTACTTTTTTTTCTTCAGCAAGCCCTACTACGTGTTCGAGGAGCGAAGCTTGAACTTGTAGTGTTTTATCCCATACTGGTGGAAGATTGTCAGGTTTCCCTACAACATTTCCCACCAAACCGTCTCCCTTTGTAATAGATGAATCTAATTTGGTTCCTAAAGCAATAAGTCCTCCAGGCTTTGCTTCTTCTAGTTTAATGTTACCGCCTGCTTGTATTGTGGTAACAACCGAGTATAATCGTTCAAACGGACCGTCTTCCTTTTGCTGAATGCCAGGAGCTATCTCGATTTCATCTTCGGTCTTGAAAGTACCTGCGAGAATCGTGCCCCCAATAACTCCTCCAACTAATTCTTTTACTGTAGCACCTGGCTTATTAATATCAAAAGATCGTGCAACATAAAGTTTAGCTGGTTTATCAAGATCTCGTTTTGGAGTTGGAATAAACTCCTCTAGTGCTGAAGTCACAACGTCAATGTTGGCTTTATGAAGTGCAGAAATAGGAATTATAGGTACATCAATATCAAGTGTTTGCTTAACAAAGTCTCTGATTTGCTCATAATTAGGCTTTGCATCTTCATCAGAGACTAATTCAACTTTGTTTTGTGCGATGATAATGTGCTTGATGCCTGTTATTTGTAACGCTGCAAGGTGTTCTCTTGTTTGTGGTTGGGGGCACTCTTCATTTGCAGCAATGACGAGTACTGCACCGTCCATAATCGCTGCACCTGATAGCATTCTTGCCATCAGTATCTCGTGTCCTGGTGCGTCAACAAAACTAATTTTCCTAACAAACTCAGTTTTCGAACCACAAGCAGGACATTTTTTTTCTGTGGTATAATAAGGAGGTTCACAACCTGTACATTTGTAGATTAAACAATCAGCGTAACCTAATTTGATTGAGATTCCACGCCTTAGTTCTTCTGAATGCGTGTCTGTCCAGATTCCACTCAGAGCTTGGACTAAACTAGTCTTACCATGATCGACATGACCTACCATTCCGATATTAATCTCACTCTGTACCTTCTTTATAGCCACATTGAAACCTCCAACTTCAAATAAGAGACATTGAATCTACTAAAAGTAAGGTGCACTACTTTTTAGTTTTTCTCATTATGATTGCATGCGCGTGGTTTATTTTTCAATAGTAATGGACATGTATCTTTCAAAGTGAATAAGTAGAACTACACTAACTGGAGTCTTTGAGAGTATTGATATGGGCAAACAACTCTGTTTGGTTCGATTTTAGTTAAAGAACAATTCGTCTGGGATAATAAGACTTTTAAATATAGCTTATAGAATTGAAGTGTCTTGCTTTTCCTAACTTTTCCTCTAATCTTTTTATTCTTAGAGCATTTAAGGGGATAAAATATATTGTATAAAAATATCAAAATTCAGGACACGGTGAGAGTCGATCCAAGTCGATTTGGAGAATCTTTAGAAGAAGTGGTCCTTGAAATTTGTCGCGAAAATTATGAAGGAATTATCAATTCAGATTTAGGATTAATTATTGCAGTTACTGCTATCGAAGATATAGGTGTTGGAAAACTAATCCCTGGTGATGGAGCCGCTTATCATGATGTAACTTTCAATATTTTATCTTACAAACCAGAAGATCACGAAATAGTTGAGGGCGAAGTGGTTGAAGCCACAGATTTTGGTTTATTTGTTAGATTAGGTTGTATAGATGCACTAATTCATGTTTCACAAGTTTATGATGATTTTTTTTCATACGATGGAAAGCACGCGCTACAAGGACGAGAAAGCAATAGGATAATTCGCGTTGGTGACAAAATTAGGGCAAGAGTAATAGCCATCTCATTAACTAAAAACGCAATTCGAATGGGACTCTCCATGAGGCAACAAGGACTTGGTGCAAAGACATGGATTGAAGAATGGGTTCAAGAGTCTGAAGGAGAGAATGGAGAAGAAACTGAAAAAGAAGAAAAACCCAAACCCAAACCAAAGAAAAGAAGGAAAAAGCGTCGCAGCTGATCTTAATTAATTAATGGTGATAAGTATGAAGGAAAAAGCGTGTCGAGTGTGTCATAGAATCTTCTCTGAAAAACAACAATGTCCTGACTGTAAAACGTACACTTTAAGTGAAGACTTTACAGGCATCGTGTGGATTTTCTCGTTGGAAGATAATCAAATAGCTAAACAGTTGAATGTTACTAAACCCGGCAAATATGCTCTTAAGGTTAGATGAGATCTTTGTCAAATCGAAAAATTTAAAGATACACTTGAATTTACGTAAAAACTCTCAATGGAGGAACTTGAACTTGAGTTTGCAGATTGAAATTCTAAAGGAATTCGAAAACCCATTGTTAAAAAGAAAAGAACTTGAATGTATTGTTAGACATCCCAGAACTGCTACTCCGACGCGCGCAGAAATTAGAGACAAACTTTCTGCTCTTTTAAATTGTGATAAAGAAGCGCTTTTTGTTGAAAAAATTCTCTCAGAATTTGGAGTTTCAGTAACTAAGATCTATGCGAGAGTATATTCTACACCCTCTGAAGGTGAAAAGATAGAACCATCGCACATAATTTTAAGAAACAGAGGAAAAACTGCTGAAGAATAGAGTATTATATAATCATCAGGATTTCGGTATTATATTTCATCAAAAAGTACATTAATTAAAGTAAAGCAAAGTAAATTAATGATGAGGTCTTAAAATGGCGTATGAATATTATAACGTTGATAAAGATTACAAAAAAATCACTTTATTAAAGCGCAAATGTCCTCGCTGCAATTCATTTATGGCGGATCATTATGATCGTTATGCATGTGGGAAATGCGGTTATACAGCGTTTAAAACTCAAGAAGAGAAGACTAAAGGTAAAAGTAAAACAAAGAAGGCGGCTAAAAAGAAATAAATGCTCATTTTCTAGGTATTGTTCATTTAATATTATCTCTTTTTGAAAAGAAGCGTGACAGTATATGCTTTGCATAGGGCTTGAGGGAACTGCCCATACTCTTGGAATCGGAGTAATTGATTCTAATGGAAAGATATATGCTAATGTTCGTAGTGAATATGTTCCCAAGAGTGGAGGAATTCATCCAAGAGAAGCGGCACAGCATCATACGAATGTTTTTGCTGCAACACTCCAAGAAACATTAGAACACAGCAATTTAAATAAAAGGGACATCGGATTAATCGCGTTCTCAAGAGGTCCTGGTTTAGGACCTTGCCTACGTGTTACTGCAACAGCAGCACGAACAATTGCACTTTTATTAGATATCCCTTTAGTTGGCGTAAATCATTGCATAGCACATATTGAGCTTGGAAGGCAATTATCAGGTTTTAAAGATCCCCTTGTAGTATATGTTTCAGGAGGCAACACAATTGTATCTGCCTATGAAGCAAATAAGTATAGGATATTTGGTGAGACTTTAGATATTGCTTTAGGAAACATGCTTGATACTTTTGCACGTGAAGCAAATCTTTCTCATCCAGGTGGACCAAAGATAGAGAAAATTGCTAAAAAAAGTTCTAGAAGATTCATTTCGCTACCTTATAGTGTGAAAGGGATGGATCTCTCTTTTTCAGGGTTATTAACAGCCGCAGTGAACAAACTAAAAGAAAATGAACCACTTGAAGATCTTTGCTTTAGTTTGCAAGAAGTTTCTTTTGCGATGCTTACTGAAGTTACTGAAAGAGCTCTCGCGCATACTGAGAGATCAGAAGTATTATTAACAGGAGGGGTTGCTGCAAACAAAAGACTTCAGAATATGATTCAAATAATTTCTCAAGAACACAATACTAGTTTTTTTGCTGTATCACCGGATCTTGCAGGAGATAACGGCGTTATGATAGCTTGGACAGGATTAATTCAATTTTTGCAAGGTGATATTTTAAATATCAAGAACAGCCAAATTCTCCCTAAATGGAGTTTAGGTGCTGTTGAATTTACGAGAACATAGGTGGATGTGTTTATTGCTTTTTAAAAAAGGTGCAGAAGCATATCTTTACAAAGAAACATGGTATTTAAAACATATTATTCGAAAACAACGAATAAAAAAAGATTACAGAGTTTCTGAACTTGATTGGACCTTGCGAGTCGCTAGAACTGTTCGTGAGGCAAATCTATTACGAAATGCTAAAATAGCCGGAGTGCCAACACCCACAGTTTACGAAATAGACAAACGTGAGACAACTCTTATAATGGAATTCATTGAGGGGCAAAGAATTAAAGAAATTCTGGATGAACTCAACGCTGAAGCCCGAGAAACTCTCTCAAGACAAATAGGAATTCTTATAGGTAGACTGCATCAAAATAATATGATACACGGAGACCTTACCACTTCTAACATGATTCTAACAGAAACGGGTAAAATTTACCTTATTGACTTCGGGTTGGGCTATAACTCGACTTCTATCGAAGATAAGGCAGTCGATCTGCATCTAATGAAAAGGGCACTTGAGAGTACCCATTATAGAGTTTCAGAACAAGTATTTAGTAAGATTTTAGAAGGATATTCATCCATCACCGGTCCAGCACCTATGAAAGAAATATATGATCGAATGGAATCAATTCGGAAAAGAGGCAGATATCTACGAGTTTCATAAAAGGGCGAGTTAATACATGTTATTTCTAGTAACCAGCAATATCGGTAAATTTAAAGAAGCAAGACTTGTGATGGAAAGATACGGGATTGTAATTCAACATTTAGCAATTGAAAAACCTGAAATCCAGGCAGATAATATTAGGGAAATTTCAGAAAATGCAGCAAAAGAAATTTTAAAGCAACATAATAAAGAAATACTTGTTGAAGACGCTGGACTTTTTATTGAGGCGCTAAACGGTTTCCCTGGTCCCTATTCTTCTTATGTAATGCGAACTATAGGTTGTCAAGGAATTCTAAAATTGTTAAAAAATGAAACAAAAAGAAACGCTAAATTTAAGGCTGTTTTAAGCTACGGGACACCTGAAGAAAGTGTTATATCTTTTAAGGGAGAAATAAAAGGGATTATTGCGCATTCAAGTCGTGGAAACAGCGGTTTTGGCTTCGATCCTATCTTTATACCAGAAGGAAGCAATAACACATTTGCGGAAATGAGTATCTCAAAGAAAAATGAATTCTCGCATAGAATGCGTGCTTTAAAACAATTTACAGAATGGTATGTCAAAAAAATGCATTAAACCTGTAAAAATAAGAGTATTGATAATTGATCCCGCTGGATTTTTCTCAAGTTGAAATAGTCTTGTTATGGTGTCTTTAGTTTTCTAGCTTCTCGTTCCACTTCTCTTAGCATTAAGATGTCTCCCATGCGTACTGGTCCTTTGACATTTCTAGTAAGAATTCGTCCTTGATCGCGTCCTTCTAGTATTCTGATTTTCACTTGTAGGATTTCTCCTGTAACACCTGTTCGGCCAATCACCTGAATTACTTCAGCTGGATAACCCATCTCTTCGCTCATGCGCGTTCCTCCGTTTTCATGTGTTTTTGCATTACAAGGTCTTTATTTTTCCTAAGATATCTTTAAGTAGTTTATCAGCATCTCCAGCATCAGTAATGGCAGCTGCAGCAGAAGGTACTTCTATTCCTGATGCCGTTCCAATCCCCATTTTAGTCGGAACATAGATATATGAGACATTCTTTTCTTCACATAGAAGTGGTAAGTGAGCTACTATCTCAGGAGGATCTACATTCTCTGCAATAAGAACGAGTTTCGCTGTTCCACGTTCCACAACTTTGGTTGTCTCATTAGTTCCTTTAGAAATCTTTCCGGTGTCTCTTGCTGCCGCCAAAACTTCAAGGGCAGAATCTGCTAAATCTTTTGGTACGTCAAACTTTACATAAAATGGCTTAGACATTTTTTCACACCTCGCTTCATGCATTGCATTACAAGAGGAAATGCAATGCTTTCATCCTTCATAAGTGATCATTTTTGTTTAACTTTACCTGTGATCATAGTTATTGTACTTTTTAAAAGCTTTTGTTCTAGTGACATAGTCTTCTTGATTAATTGATCTTTTTCAACAGCTGTAGGACTACCTGAACTACTCTACTTTTTTGGAAAGGGCATCTTTGCTGATTTCTAATAATTATTTTTTGAAATAAAAATTTAAAACTTAAAGAAAACCGAAATAGATTTTAAGAATAATTAAAAAAACTATTTCTTAAATAAGCGTTTAGCAAACATGGAAATGTCAATTCCTCTTAATGTCAACCAGTTTGCACTGTTACCAGAAATGATAATGGGCACTTTTTTAAGATCTTCAATAGCACGTGCTCCAGTGAGAAACATTGCACATTTCAATTCAGCGATAATACTATCTATAACAGATTTTACGGCTTCTACATCTCCACTGAAGGCAGGTTCTAGCAATGGTGAGGCTATTCCTATGCCATCTGCACCTAGAGCAATCGCTTTGGCTATATCCATACCATTTCTTATTCCACCTGAAGCTATTATTTCTACTTGTGAAGTCGCATGTACTACTTCAACCGTGCTTACCACTGTTGGCAAGCCCCAGTCCCAGAATAATGTTCCAAGCCTTTTTAAACGTTCTAATCCTTGTTCCTCAGCACGATATACTTCAACTGCAGAAAAACTTGTTCCTCCTACTCCTTGGATGTCTATTCCAGCTACACCTGCCTTTTCAAGAAGGTTAGCAGTTTCCCTAGAGATGCCTGCTCCAGTTTCTTTAGCAATTATTGGAACATCTAATTCATCTGCCAGTTTATTGATTGCTTGGATTACACCTAAATAATTTGAGTCTCCTTCAGGTTGAATGGCTTCCTGTAATGCATTTAAATGGATTGCTAAAGCATTTCCATCAATCATTTTAATAACTTTTTTTGCCTCTTTTGCTCTGATAGTACCATCTACCAATTGTGGTGCACCAATGTTTCCAATTAAGAAAGCATCTGGCGCGTATTTTCTGGCTATAGAATATGTTATTTCTAATTGAGGGTTTTCTAGTGCTGCTCTTTGGCTTCCCAGACCGAGACCAACGCCAATTTCTTGTGCTGCAATTGCTAGGGTTTTGTTGATCTTTTCAGCAACTGGATGTCCACCTGTCATTGCGCTAATAAAAATTGGAGCAGCAAATTCGTGTCCGAATAATTTGCTATTGGTTTTAATATTGGCTAAATCTGATTCTGGAAGTGCACTATGTACAAAATCAATATCTTCGAATCCAGTAGATTTTTTCGTTTGGACATCCTTATCTAAACATATCTTTATATGATCTAGTTTTCTTGCTACTGTTGCCTGATTTTTCAATGCAAGAACCTCTATCTAATGTTTTTCTCATCGCGTGAAATAAGTGCCTACTACCTTTTTACCTTTTAAAACTTCTTCGATAATACCTGGCTTTGTTGCATTGATTATTATAGCGTCCACGCCTTCTCTCATCAAAGGCTCAATTTCCTTTAACTTACCAAACATGCCGCCAGTAACGTCTGAGGCAACGGATTCTTTAGCTAATGAAAGCAAATTTTCAAAAGTATTAAGATTGATTTCAGGGATTAGTTTTTTGTCAGAATCCAACAAACCATCTACATTTGTTGCAAAAATCACTCTTTTTACGGAGAGTTCTTTTGCTAAGTAATTAACGATTTGATCACCGGATAATATCGCGATTCCTTGTGTAAGATCCATTACTGCATCTCCATAAAAGACAGGAATAAAATCAAATTTCAATAAGTTTCTTGTTGGTTCAAGATCCATGTGTGCGATACGTCCACTATCAGTCAGGGTGCATGCGGAAGGCTGTACAGAAACTACAGGAATTTCTTCTGTTAAAAATGTATCAACAATGGCCTTATTTAATGTCATCATTGCTCTTCTTGTTTCCGAGAAGCCAATTCTTTGACTTGGCGATTGCCACCCCTTATGAATTTGATACTTATTGGCGATTGGATGACCAAAGGACCCCCCACCATGAACCAAAAGCAAATTTATGAAAGAAATTACTGTTAAAACCTCTTTGGCAATTCTTTGAATAGTTTTCGAATCTATTTGATTTTGTTTTGACTTATCTGTGATCACGCTACCGCCAAGTTTCAATATCGTCAAATTCTTGAGATATGTACTCATAACATCCCAGCAGAACTTTTGTTATCTAAATTGATAAACAAACTGTTTAGTAATATAAGCAAGTAGAATCACAAGCTAGACAAAGTGTATAATAAGATATCTTATGTTCAAATACTTTGACCAAACCTCTTCTAATCAACCCAGTCACTATTGAGTGGTTGCTATAATTTTATAATTCTAAGCTTTGGAAGCGTTCCTGAGTCAAAGCCTTGAATATGGCGACGTCTTTGATGGTTTGTGTTATTGATTCGCTAATGACTTGCGAACGTCCTCCTTGTTTTGTGATATGAAACACAGCGTCAGCTACACGCTCAAACTCAGAGTCATGAGTTACGACCAAAGTTTGTTTGGTGGGACGCGTCCGTTCGAATACCATGACAAGGTCTTTTCGGCGCTGTGTGTCAAGCATCGAGGTTGGTTCGTCTAAGATGAGAATATCTTGATTAGCTAACAAACGAGCAATTGCCATCCTGATAGAAATGCAAGCGATCACTTGTTCCCCTCCGCTCAACATGATTAGCGGTTCCGCTCGTCCTGAACGATGGATGAGCAAGTCGTAATCTTCCGTAATGGTAATTTTTTCGTACTCATCATTTCCTATTAGGTACGTGAAAATCTCCGTAGCATACTCAGATATTTCGTCCACATATTGCGTTCTAAGTATGGGAACAATTTCACGGCAGAACTGACGAACAATCGTAGCACTCTCGTATTTTAATTTCTCGGTATCTAATTTCGAGTCGATCCCTTTTAATTCTTTCATTTTCTCTTCGAGATCATGAATACGATCCTCTTTTTCTGGAATCGATTTTTTGGCAAGGAAATCGATCTTTGTTTTTAATTCAGTTTGTTTGTGTTTTAAATTGTCTAATTCCTCTTCTAGTCGCTGGAATTCCGCGGAGTCAAACCTCTTTTGAAGGACATCTAATTGTTCTTTAGTTTTAGTATATTCGTCTTCGCATGCTTTATTCTCGCTACATTGCTTTTTTAAGTTTGAAATGTCAGATATGAGCAATATCAGTTTTTTGTATTGTTCTTCTTTCTCCTCTAATTGCTTTTTGTCCTCTGTGAGTTTTTTTTCGTCGAATTCCATTTCTAATTTCTTATATTGCTCCCGAAGGGTGTTGAGTTCATTAGTACGGATTTTTATGGTTTCTTTGAGTTCAACTATCTGATGATACTCTTTCAGCATCTCTTTTTCAGAATTCAATCTCTCATACAACTGTTTAATTTTCTGATTGACCTCTTGAGTATTTATATCGCTCATTGGCAAATTTTCTAAATTTTGCTGAGCGGTTTGCAATTCAGTTGTAAATTCTTCGATATTTGATTTTATAGACTCTATTTCTGAAACAATCAGGGAGAGTTTCGAAAACTTGCTTCTCTTGTTTTGCAAGTCTTCCATCACTTTTTTAGCGCTTTCTAGGGCATCTTCAATTAGTGCTTTCTTTTCTTCGATTTCTTGTTCCTTTATTTTAAGTTGTTCGATGAGATCATTTGATTCCTGAATAATTTTATTTTTGTGAGTACCTGTAACTTTTTGCTTACACTTTGGACAAGTTACGCCAGTTTTCAATTGTTCTATCTCAAGTAATTCTTCATTAATTTCTTCAACTTTCTTTTGGACTTGATGTAGTTGATTACTTTCTTGTTCCCTTGTTGTCAAGAACTGTTCTATTTGCTGTTCAATCTTCTGTATTTCATTTTCAAAGTCAATTTCGTTAAGATTCTTGAAAATCATTTCCCAATTTTTTGATGATTTCGACGCCGCTTTTTCTTTTTTAGTGAGTTTTTTATTATTTTTTTGGATTTCCTTTGATAAATTATCTATTGTAGTTTTAAACTCAGTTCTACTGGTCTCGATTTCTTGAATTTCCTTTCTCAAGCTTTCAAGAGTAGCAATCTCTGATTCAATTGAATTACTCTCCCTTTCTAGAAAGTCTTCAATTTGTTCTTCGGAGATGGATTTTATTTCTGGTTTTTTTGAAACAAGATTTTCATGAGATTTAATCGATTTTTCAGTCGTTTTGTCAATATTTTTGCTCTCTTTCTCGATCTGTGCTCTCAGGTTTTTCAATTGAGATTTTAGATCTTTTTGCTTCTCAATTTCTAACTTGATTTTTTCGGTAATTTCTTCAGTAGTTGCTTTTTCAGAGTGAAATTGCGAAATTACATCTGCTAAAAAGTCGTCTTCAATAATCAGGGTGATATTCGTTAATTTTTCGATTTCTTGCTTGCTGTTTTCAATTTGATCCTTTATTCGGGATATATTCTCAAGTTGAGCGTCTTCTCTTGCAGTTAGTTCATTGATCAAGTCGTTGTCCTGTTTATACGATGAAAATTCTTCTTTTAAGTTTTTAATGATAGGTTTTATTATTTTTAATTCTTCCTTATATGACTTCAATTCTTCTTTTAGATTTTTAAGATCCTCCTGCTCGTCGGGAAGTTTTTCAACATCACTAGCCCATTCATTCCTAATTTTTTCATACTCTTTGATACTAATTTCTGCCGCTTTTGTGATTTCACGAAGTTTTTCGAACAATTCTTGGAACGTTGCAAATCCTAGAAGTTTATCAAACAACCATTTCCTCTTACTTGGCTGCTCCGAAGCAATCTGAGATATTTCCCCTTGAGGTATATATACAATGTTCCCGAATGCGTTAGCACTAACTCCAAGCAACTTTTCAATTTCTTGTGTGACAGTTTTTGACTTTTCGGCTACGATCTTGTTGGGATGACGATGAAGTGTGGCTTCAGAACCACTTCGCCTAATTTTCCTTCCCACTAAATAACGTTTTCCGTCGACTGAGAAGGTTAGAGACAAGTCAGAAGATGTTTCCCCCATTCGGATCAAGAACTCTGCTTTCTTGTTCGGTACACTTCCAAATAAAGAGTACATGATAGCCTCAAAGATTGAAGTCTTTCCGGCACCGTTATCACCTATGATTATATTATGTCCTTCTAAAAAGTCAAATTCAGCATCCACATAGGTCTTGAAATTTTTCATAGACAACTTTTCAATCAATAGCACATCTTTCCCTCCTACCCCTGCGATTTTTGGATTTTCTTAACAAATTTGTCGAATACATCTTCGTATAAATTGTAGTTCCTGTCTTCTGTAATTTTGATAAGTTTTTCAACAAAGGAAAGATAGGGTGGTATCTCTTTTTCAGGCATCTTGAATTGCTCTCTCAGAACATCTTCGTATGCGTCTCTTCTTGATTGAGGTTTCCAGGTAACTGTAGAGATAGACTTAAATTTAGAGATGATATCGGCATGGAATGCTTTTGTGATCTTATTGCGGAATCTTTGTAGATTGACGAATGGGTGTTCCATGCCCTCATATGAACCAGAGAAAACAAACTTTAGGATAGCGTTGTGCGTATCGTTCTCGATCAAAATTCTTTCAGTCTTGTTCCTGATCGATTCAAGTTCCATCTGATCGAATTCTGTACGAACCTGGCGTTTTGGGCGGACTTTATATGTGATATATTTTGTATCTAACTTCCATGACATCTGCGATTCATCGCAATAAGAGATAACGGAGTAAAATCCCTTTTCATCAGCGAATTCATTTTCGCTTGAAGATTGCCATTCTGTCGAACTTACGTGTTCCGTTGAGCCTGGGCAGTAAAGACGAAGTTCTGGATCTTCGTATCGCATATGATAATGTCCAGCAGCAACGTAATCGAATAAATGAGGTAATTGGCGTTTTCGAAGGTCAACATTTCCCCTCATTCCTTCGAAATATGCATGGATCATTAATATCTTTGGTACATCAGTTCTTTCCAACTCCTCGCGATAATTATTAAGTAATTCCATTAATGCCTTACTTGTACGCTTTCCATAATATTGAATTCCCAAGATGAGTGCAATTTCTCTTCCATTCTTCATAACGGGTATACATTCATCCTGAATATAAGTCAGCAGCTCCATATCCTCAAGAAAGTCGAGGATATCTCCCCCATATTTTTTATCCCTAGAATAAGTGGTGTCGTGATTTCCCTGAATTATATAAAGTGGTATCCCCTTTGACTTTATTTTAGAAAGTATATGTATGGCTTGTCGGAGCTCGGGAGCGCCTGGACGCGAAGTTTCAAACATATCTCCAGTAAAAAGAATGAAATCAGGCGATTCATCAAGGGCGATGTCTACTGCCTTGTTGAAGGCGAGCGCAAAATCGTCAAATCTATCTATTAAATTATATTGGCGATTTCCAAGATGGGCGTCGGATATGTGACACCATTTAATTGGAGACTCGATCACAAGAATCACTCCCAAAGTTTTTTTTTAAATTTTGCACAAATATTAAATCATTAACATATCAATTTCACATTTCTATAAGATCACTGCTCCTAATAGTGAAAAGAATTATATTTCTAGCTGTAATTTTCTTTCTTTTTCTTCTTCTACGGCGGAAGCGAAGACAGCCCGAGTTCTTGCCCATTGACGAATACTATCAACCTTTTCTTTCATAGTTTTGGAAAGAGGAACAGTTTTATCAACACCTTTAAGTACATCTTCTGCTTCAAGTTCTCGTTCTTCGGCAAAAGCATCATACATCGCTGAAATGATCGCTTCTTCTATTTCTGCACCGCTAAAACCGTTTGTTTTTGTGGCTATCGTTTCAACATCGAATTTAGCAGGATCACGTCTCCGTTTCGCGAGATGTATCCGAATGATTTCTTTTCTTTCATCTACAGATGGAAGATCAATGAAGAAGATCTCATCAAATCTGCCTTTTCTTAAGAGCTCTGGGGGCATGATTTCGATATTATTCGCGGTTGCTATGACAAAAACAGGAGATTCCTTTTCTTGTAACCATGTTATAAAACTACCAAATACCCTAGCTGTAACACCAGAATCTGTTTGACCTGAGCTTTGAACACCAGACAATCCTTTCTCGATCTCATCAATCCACAATATAGCAGGTGCGATCGATTCTGCCATATTGAGGGCTCTACGGACGTTTGCTTCAGAAGAACCTACGACTCCGCTAAAGATTTTGCCAACATCAAGTCGCAATAGGGGAAGTTTCCAAAGGGAAGCTACTGCTTTTGCGGTAAGAGATTTACCGCACCCTTGAACGCCTATAAGGAGTATACCTTTAGGTTGTGGAAGGCCATAGTTTCGTGCTTTTTCGGTGAATGCTCTAGTCCTTTTTTTGACCCATTCTTTCAAGTTTTCCAATCCACCGACATTTTCCATTTTTTCAGTGGAATGAAAGTATTCAAGGATTCCCGATTTCCGGATAATTTGTTCTTTTTCACTGATAATTAACTCGGGGTCAAATGTTTTTTTGACAACAAGAGACTTAGCAAATACATTTTCTGCTTCGTCCATGGTCAATCCCAAGGCTGACTTAAGAATCTGCTCACGAGTAAGGTCATCCAAATTAACATCAACCTTTGGATTGTCTTTCACCGAATTAATTATCCCTCTGAGTATACGCTCTAGCGTTTTCAAGCTGGGAAGTTGGTAATCAATTACAGTAATTAATTTTTCCAATTCAACTGGTATTTCTAGCACTGGAGAGACAACAATTATCGTCTTATTAGATTTTTTCACCTCTTCGGCGCAATCTCGTAATCTTCGGATGACTTGTGGATCTTTTAAGTAAGGATGAAAATCTTTTAAAACGAAAAGTAAGGGTCTCTGGACACTATACACATAATCAAGCGCAGTCAGAGGATCTCTCACAGAATTATCGATTTCTTTTCCTGATTGTGTTTTTATACCCTCTGTGATTGACCAGCAGAACATTTCTTTTTCCCTTTCTTGAGCAACCTCAGAAAGACTTTCTAAGACCCTCCCTTCTTCCCAAGAGACGATATATATCACAGGATACCTCGCTCTGACCAAAATTTCGATTTCATTTTTCGAATAAGAGTCGATCTTGTTCATTTTTCGTTTCTCCTTCATTTTTACAAGTTAATCCAGATAAGGACACGACGAGCGGCACGAGGGATCCTGGCAAATCACAAATCGTGACCGTTCCGTCTGGATCAATATAGATATCCGTCTTAATAAGAAACTCTAGTTCTGGTATGTGATTCCTCCTCTTCATAATATTCTGATGTATATTCTCTCTCTTCGACATCTCCTAACTCATCCTCCAGGAACTTGGTCGCATCAATGCATCCTTTCCCTTTTACTCCCTTAACTTTGATGTTCACATTGCCATTCGGGTCTATCATTATTTCAAGTTCGGTTGTTTTTACACCCATTGTCTTCTCACCACAGTTAACTTAATTTCATTATTTTCTGTTAATGTTTCGTTAGTGACTGAATATCCTTTTTTCTTTACCTCAGCTATGATTTTGTGGTAACTGTATCGTTGCGTTAGTTTTTGCAGAAACTCATTTCTATTTATCTTAATCCCATACCAATCTGCAACGATTTCGATTTCTCCTGTTGCGCTTTTTCTCAATCCGATGTCATAACCTCGCGATGTAGTGATTTTAAGTTCAGCTTGAGTTTTTCTGCCACCATAACCTCTTGTTAGAACTTCTCCTTCTATAAAATTATAATTAAGATCCTTTAAAGACTTCTTTATTGCATCCATATCGGTTAGTTTTGTTTTAATGGTAGTAAAATGTGACATTTTTTTCCTACCCCCATAATTATTATTTAAAATAGTTCGTCCACTTAAAGAGTAAAAGGTAGTACCTATCATGATTTGTTTAGTATTAAAACAATATAGGGTACCTTTACAGAAGATATCTTCCCTTGTAGGTATAAAATGATAGAGAGAGTATGCAAAAAGTAATTCTATCTGAAAGTGTTTTTCTTCAGAATATTTTGAGGAGGCCTATTATTAACCATATATTCTCAGTTTTAATAATATACGAAAACGAGTAGATATTCTTGTTTATCGTGAAATTTACCAACCATAAAAACTGTTCATTCTTTAGCGCGCAATTTTTTGATTAATGAAACATAATAGCATTATCTAATTTTGAAAAAATCATGAAAACACAATCAATTAACTCAGTACCTTTAGTTAATCATGAATGATCAATGAAGCATTAAAAGAATAATAGTAGAAACAGCAGTCTCTATTGCTCACGTCTAACTTTGCTTTCAAATTCTGAAAGCGGTACTTTGAATTCTTCGTTGCTTGCAATCTCGCCGCGTTCCTTAAGAACTTCTCTTGCAAGAAGCCAGAATATCAATGAAAGTGAACGACGTCCCTTATTGTTTGCCGGAATGACAATATCTACATTCTTGGTACCATTATCGGTATCACAGAGTGCAAGCACGGGAATACCTACGCGTAATGCTTCCTTTAAAGCTTGTCTATCAGCACGGGGGTCGGTAATCATAATTACTTCAGGTTCTATATATTCCTCAATATTTGGATTTGTTAAAGTTCCTGGAATAAAACGTCTTGACATAGCTTTGCATCTTATAGTCTCGCAAAAGGCTTCAATGGGTTTAAAACCATATGCTCTCGCTGAAACTACAAGAACTCTGTCAGTTTCGTATCGTGATAAGAACTTCGCTGCAGCCTTTATTCTCAGATCTGTAGTCCTTACATCAAGTACATAAAGTCCATCATTACGAACTCGATAAATGAATGGTTGCATACTTTTTGTGGCAATTTGTGTACCTATATGAATCCCACATGCAAGATATTGATCCAACGGGACTAATAGTTCCTCTCCTTCAGTTGTTTCCATTTCAGAAATTCTCTAGACCTCCTGAATATCTAGATATAGGGCAGATCCATCTATACGAAGGATTTGCTAGACATAACTGTTCATTTTTTCAAAGCTAGAGTTTTATGTCTTTTGTTTTTGCATATTTGATTCTATATTTTTCACTTTTTGAATGTATTTTTGTAACGATTCTGAATTTGAAGACTCAAAAAACTAATTATTACCCTTTTTCATCAGTTTCTTACTCAAAAAAAAGCAGTTCTCTATTCAAATAAGATCTTGGCAATTTTAGTTCTAATTTCTTGCCTCATGCGTCTGAGTCTTGCTTCGAAAGTGTTATCTATCCGTATTGTTTCGTCAGAATTGGTTACAATTGCTCCTCCAACACTTCGTAAATTATCTTCTATAACTGATAGAGTTGTTGTCGTACCAGTTTGCTGCATCACACGTTGTTGAATTTTGCTAATATCTATATGTTTCCCATGACCTGTTTGAATTTTTATTTTAAGATCTCCACCATTTAATCCAATTGCGGCTTCTGTTATTAGATTATTTAGAGTTGTTACATATTCCGCTGAACTTACAAAACCTATTAATTTCTTCTGAGCCTGATCGAAAACGTCATTGATTATTTCTTCCTTATTCTTGAGTGTATCACTCCTTGCGGTAAGTTTAGCTTTTGCAATTTCTCTTTTTAATCTAAGATCTGCTTCCTTTTTTGCTTGTTCTATAATCTCTTTAGATACTCTTCCTGCTCTCTTTTGTACATCTTCAGAGAGCTCGCTCGCTATTTGATTTGCTTGATTTAGAATTTCTTTTGCTTTTTCTTCCGCATTTGCTAAGATCTCATCTTTCATCATATCGAAAACGTCAGTATTTGATTCTGTCATAAGAATTCAGCCTCTCTAATTCAGCCTCTCTAATTATATAATAAACAATACATCGCCAACAGAGTAGTAATTACATTATAACTTTTTCTGTTATTCACGATTTGCAGTTTGCATCTAGCTGACGAGAAGTTCTCTTACCAAAACTCTATAAGGTCTACACTCCTTTAAGGAATAAGTTTCTGTTCGTGAAATGTTGTATAATAACAACAGAGACTACGTGGATTTGGGCGATAGCACTTCTATTTTCTCCAGTTTGTACTTGCGACTTCCTAGTTCGATTTCTTCTGCTGCGACTAAGAGATTTTGAGGATCAATATCTTTCAGTATACCTCCTAATTTATCTGCTCCGGGCTCCATGACACCACATTCCTCTGCCATTGATCCTGGTATACCTGGTGCAGCATTGATTAGATCAATGGACGCTTGATCTATAGCTAATGGGTCTGATGAAGCAAGGATCCCAAGATCTGGTACAATTGGGATGTCATTCCAACCTTTCTGTAAATGCTCACAATCGCAATTCCAGTCAATTTCGATTAGAAAATTAAAATTGTAGATGTTTTCTTTGCCAATAGTCTGTACAAAAGCTTTGGTGTGTTCAGCAATTGCTTTTTGTAAGAAGCTTTTTTCTGTTCTCTCCGTTTCAATGGCTTTTTGAGGGCATTTAACAACACATGCATAGCAAAAAATGCATTTTTCTTCGTCAATTACTGCTTTGTTATTTTCTTTACTAACAGCGTCAACTGGACAAGCAGTAATGCAAGGAGCGATCGAATACCCAGGCGAACCATCACAAATGCTTGGATTGACTTTTGGTTTATTTCTAAAGTGAATTAGCCCTTTGCTTGTCTTACCTGCGCAACCCACACCAATATTTTTAATGGCGCCCGCTGGTCCAGCAAACGCGTGCCCTGTAAAATGTGCTGCACTTATAAGAAAATCGACTTTCGTAAGCATTTTTGCTAAAGTGACTTCTTTGAAGAGGTTACCCATAACTTTTACTTTCGTTATATCTGTTCCAAATTGTCCATCTGCGATTATTATTGGTGCTAAAACTGTTTCCTGAGTAAACCCGTGAGAAGTAGCAACCTCTAAATATTTTTGGGCAGTACCACGAGGATTAGTAAGCCCTAATCCAGTAGTTTCAGCTACAAATGGCTTGGCACCCCATTTTTTTAGATGTTCTACTAATCTTCTTATGTAAAATGGGCGTAAATATCGTGTGGATAAAGGTGATCCCATATGAGTCTTTACGGCAACAAGATCGCCTTTAGAGATTTTATCTTTTAGCTCAATTTCAATTATTCGATCAAATTTGGAGATAAGGCTCTCCGCAGAACTCCTCGCTCTAGCATCTGCGAAATAAACAGTTGGTACTTCCATTACATTTCACCATTTGGACTTAAGTCTAATAATTCATTCAACGTTCTATTATGGAATACCTATACATTCTAAAATGTTTAAGAGTCTTACTTTATTGCCGTTTTAGTTTTGTTTATGAAGAGCTCCTGTTGTGTATAAATCTTGTAAGGTGACTAGAATTTGAAGTTAGAAAAAATAGATGAAACTGACTCTACTATTTCTTGCGATGAATGTGGTGCAAGTGCAGAAATGATGTTTTATAACGATAATGACGAAATCATTTACTACTGTTTACATTGCTTTTTAAATAGGCACGATCGAGATAGGATTCAATGGTATAGACGTATGTGGCTGTTGAAATCAATGATGGAGTACGAAGAAAAGAAAAACAAGCCAAAACCCCCTAACTGGGGCATTCGGAGTCTATATGAAAAATAGTCTAATATTACGTTAATTTTAGAATAAGAAAATGGGAAAAGAAACAACCCCCAGATATTATTCGAAATAGTTAAAAAACACACTAGTTTACTTCTCGCAGCAGATAGATGTTTTGTCTCATATCACTTAAATTGGGCAATCTCCGAATAAGCTCGCCATCTAATAATTTTTTAAGGGCATAACGTACCGTTCTGGGGGCAAGATTGCATTGACGTAAAATATCTTTCGCCGTTAACGGTCCATTCTTTTTAAGCAAATCATAAACAACTCTTGCACTCGGGGGGATTTTCTTTTCTACGGTAATCGGTCTAAATTCTCTGGATACATCAATTTCTTCAACGGCTGCCATCTATATACCTCCTATTTAAACATTATTATATCTGCATATAACTATATGTCAGAGTCATATATAAACTTTTGGTGTAAAAACCACTAGAAAGGTTGCGATTTCAAACTATTAATGATAATCTTCAATTTGATCTAACATTTTGATGAAAAATGATTTATTAACGCCCTTTCAATCTCGTATAGGCGTCTGCAGCGAGTTTTGACTAGATTCCTATGTGACTTGCTACGCAACTTTTTAATTTTCCTAATCTAAATAATTAGATGATTCCTAATTGATTATCTTAAGAGGCCAATTTTCAAAGGTCTCACAGGGGATTAGATTTGTTAGCGAAAATATTCACTCACGAAAAGCCGATAATTGGCGTAGTTCATTTACCTGCACTTCCAGGTTCACCGCATGATTCTAAAGATCTTGAAGAAATATGCGAATTTGCTATAACTGATGCACGGACACTTGAGGAAGGAGGCTGTGATGGAATCCTTATTGAAAATTATTTCGACCAGCCTTTTCTCGAAAAAATGGCTGTTGAAACTGTTGCTTCTATGACAAAAATAGCATGTGAAATAAAAAGGAATGTTTCTTTGCCCATAGGCATAAGTGCATTGCGAAATGATCCCTTTGCTGGATTGGCAATTGCTCATGCAATAGGTGGAGAATTTATTCGTGTTAATGTATTTATAGGTACAGCAATGGTCGGCACTGGCGTAATTCCTGGATGCGCTGCAGAGTTGTTAAGATACAGAAGCAAACTTAATTGCGATGTGCAAATTTTTGCAGATATTGATGTAAAACATGCTACTCCTCTTGTGAAAGTACCCATTGAGCGCGAAGCAAGGGAAGCAGCCTATCGTGGAAAGGCAGATGGCTTGATTGTGACAAGTCATGAAACAGGATCGCCTCCGCAGCTTGAGACTGTACAACGGGTAAAAAATGCAGTATTTGACGTTCCAATCATTATAGGAAGTGGGATTAATCCTGAGAACGCAGAAGAATTTCTTGAAGTTGCAGACGGAGCGATTGTTGGGAGTTCTTTAAAAAAGAATTTAGCAAGTCCAATTGATATAAACCTAGTGAGAACATTAGTTGAAGCGATTGTGTCCCTAAGACGTGATTAACAATGAAATGGGAACAACGACATGAAGTGGCAAAAGAAGCCGCACGTCTGCTATATTATGGGTTAGCTACGGAATATATATTTGCAAAAAAACGTGCTGCACGTTCACTTCGAGGTCCTCTCCCCAGCAATAAAGAGGTTGCCCTTGAGCTAGACAACTTAGCTGAATCTCTCGAAGGTGATGAACGGAAAAAGCGTCTTGTAAGCATGAGAATGGAGGCACTTACGTATATGGAGTTTTTGAAAGAGTTTCAGCCGGTATTAAAAGGCAGTGTATGGCGTGGAACGATTATTACGAAAAGAAGTGATATTGATATTGTCATTTATGCAGATACTACTTCTGAACCTTTAGCC
>NZ_JAHPYX010000263.1:0-27660 GCF_019058535.1 Candidatus Borrarchaeum sp. | reverse complement strand
CCTCACTCCTCCCCAAATCAGGAGCGATGATAGCCTCCCCTCTCATTACTAAGAAATCGGTAAGAGCTTTAGCAGTTATTGTCCAGCACTTCTCAACTGGAATCTTCTGCAATAACTCTTTTGATGTCTCCCCCATCCATTTCACCTTTCGAGCTATCTAAAGATCTACTCGTCCTTAAATTCGTAGATGTCTTCGCAGTATGGGTCTCCTTTTGGCATTGCTTTCGTAAGTTTATGGGTTATCTTAGGATTGATAGCCTTGAGTCCTCCTTGAACCCATGTTTCATGGACAGGATAGCAGGACATAACTTCGTGATTTACTTCCTGTTCTTTCCACCTATTCATCCAAGGACACTTGGTAGTTCTAACTATGGTTTTGTCTTTGCTTTTTTGGACTATTTCACGCTCCCACTCATCGCCGAACGCTAAACTTGCAACGACCGAGACTATTTTAGCCGCTCCTATTGCATCATCCACTGGTATATTGAACATTTCTTTAAACAATGGATATAAACGCATTCCTCCTTCTTCACCCCAGGCCTTATTTGTTAACTCTTGAAACCTTTCTGCACCTAAAACAGGCGAGATAATCCCTTCACCCTTACCCATTTCGGTCGCAACCCGTTTCTCCCCTCTCAATAATGCAAATGTTTCAAGAATTTTGGCGGTTATTGCCCATCGCTTCTCAGGTGGAATCTTCTCCAATAACTCCCCCATTAAAGTTCACCATTTTTTTAGTTAGTTTTCGCAAGTTTTCTGAAAAGTATATATGTGTACACTTCTCTTTTTTATATTTGACTTGAAATACACAAAATGTACTTATTTGAATAGTGACTTTTCTAGTAAAAGAATCATTAAAACCAAAAAATTTTGTTGAATTTCTCTTTTAGAAGGTTCATAGCGTCTTCAAGATGTTGAATAAAATCTTGACTTGCATAAAAAGTCAATTTCACGCAACTTAATATCATCCCAGAACACTATCTAAATGTTTCATTTTGTAATAATTTCTGGGAAGATGACTTAAGACTCTACATGAAATATGTAGCAAGAATGAATCTCTTGTTGGGGATTGTTAAGTCACTAATGCGTAGAAGAAGAGGAGGACACTAAATATGAAACAAACAAGTAAAATGGGTTTTCTGTTCTTCATCGCTAGTATTTTATCAGTTCTGGCGTTCCCCTGCAATCCACTGATTATATTCAAGGTTATTGACCCAAATAATATTGAAGTATTATTGTATGTTGGCTGGATATTCATTGCAGTCAGTATAACTCTGATATCTCTGTCTTACTATTCTATTTTCTTCCGCAAATTAAATGTCTTAATTGATAGTGGAATTTACGCAATTGTTCGACATCCCATGTATCTGGGTTGGATTTTAGGGATATTTGTTGCCACCATTTTCTTGTATCAACATTGGATATTTGTGATTATTGGAATTCCTGGAATAGCCAGTCTCTACTTAATCTCAAGACAAGAAGAACAGCGCAACATTGGAAGGTTTGGTGATGACTACAAACACTATATGCAAAAGGTACCAAGAATGAATCTTGTGGTGGGAATTATTAGGCAGGTACGACGTAGAAAAAAGAATGAAAATGACAGATAATAGAGTCCGGAGTTCATTGGAAACAGCGATATTAATGAATGGGTGAAGGAAGTTTACACCAATCTCTTTTATGATTTCATTTCATGAACCTAAGTAGACGTTATATTCGCCTCTAAACTTGTCTATTATTTATCGATTACTTTCACCGATCTCTCTGTCATCCCTTTTATTATCGTTTTTTATAATATTAATTATTCAATTGTTGTTGAACAAAAGGTGAAAATAGAAATGGTAGTAGAAGCATGTGAAATTCAGCATATGTTTTGTCCACAATGTGGAGACCCGTTATATCTTAGAGTTTGGGTAAATAAAGAACAAAGACTGAAGAAAGTTTTTGTCTGTTCCTCATGTCCCTATGTGAAAGATAAGAGTACCATTTAACTTATACAACGAGAAGCCCTATCTGTTAGTGGGGTAGTTCTTGAATATCTTGAACTACTTCATCTGCGTTTCCAATAGTCCTTAAATCGTCTCCGTTTAATTTCTCTAATATCTTACTCATTTTTTGGTCATTCTCAATAGAAATTCAAAATGTCACAATATCACTTTTTATAAAACAAGTCAATTAGGTTAATTTCAATATAACTTAATTGAGGGGATTGAAATAGAAACCGAAACTCTCTATCCAGAAGGATTAGTAAAGTTATTGTCTCCTTTTGTGCAGGATAAATTAAATGAAACTCAAGAATTGCTAGACGAATTGCAATCAATAATTCGTCCAACTACTCCTCCTCATCTAAGGGATGCTTATGCAAGGATCAGCAAAACATACGACACTGTTATTGATCTAAAAGATAAATATCTCTCCCAAATTCACGAAACAATAAAGTACATACCAGAATTAGAAGCCATAAAAGCGTTTCTTATGAACCAGGATCTTAGATCTGACAAAATTTTCTTCGATAATAAATTTAATGAAGCACAGCAAGCTGTGAATCGATCAAAGTTATTGATAGATCAAGTTATTGATGAAATTACTACTTCTAAAGGAATTGAATGGATTATGTATGCTGATAGGTTCCTCATAGGTGCTGAATCGTTTTTAGAGATGGCCCGTTTACAAAATGTTTCAGCATATCGTCAAATTGTCGATAGTTATGCTTCAAGCTATTGTATCCATCTTTTTGAGAGATTTCTTGAACTTGCAAAAAACGATCAAACAGGAGTTCAACTTCGTAGAAAAAAGCAGCCTCTCATTAATATTGCTCACTCCTTGATAAAGCATGTTGAAGCAAGTGCGAGTAATATGAATCTCTCAAAAACTATATTTCAAAATAGAGAGAAGGAAGACCTGCGTGTTGATTTAGTTTACGTAATGTTGCCCTCTATGCACAGCTATATTACTGAAAAAGCTTATTTTCATGCAATTAATACAAGTATAGATTCGTACAATAAGCTTATTTACATTAAAACCTTAAGTGACAAGAAAACGTCAACACAAATAGTAAATGAAAACAAGATTAAACAAAGTCAATTCGTGGGTTTAATTTATGCACTTCATGATGAGGGAGGGAATTTTTGGGGGATCCTACCCCTTTATTCTTATGAAGTGGCAGAATTGAAAGCTAAAACATACTTTCAAGCAAATAAACTGTTGGCATCTGGTGTTTTATCAAGTACCATATTTATTGAGACGCTAAAGCAACATTTATTAGACACTGAAAGCTCAGTTTATTATGCCTAACCTTTTAAAAAAAGAAAAAGTGTTTTTAGAATCTAAAGCCTTGTAATATCTTTGCTAAGATCTTTGCAGCTTCTTTTAGGCCTGAGCCAAAATTGGCAGTTTGCCTAGTCATCTTATGGACTACTGCAAGTTTTGAAGGATCTATTTTTTTAACTAACGCTGCAGCATCAGTGGTTTTTAAGAGTTTTGAGCCAATATCAACCGATGACACTCCTGGTAATACCCATTTTGCTATTGCTGGGATTTTACCTTTTTGAAGTGTTGTACCCAATTTGCTGAGTATTTTTGGATCTATCTTCATTTGACTAAGAAGTTCGCTGCTTACTGAACCTAATTGAGTTAATGCTGGAGTTAATTCTTCAAGTCTTTGAACGGGAATGCTTGCAAGTTTTCCCTCGATTTGAGTGAAAATCGAATCAGTTACATCTGCAACTTTTGTTAAATTTTCATGAATTCTATCGAGGGATTGTCCTCCAATTTTTTCACGAAGCGTTTGAGAGATATTCACATAAATAGACTCAGCTTCTGGAATAATTGATTTTAATTGATATGCAGCTTCTGGCAGAATTGTTCCTGCATTCTTTGCTTCTTTAATCAGGCTTTGGACGGAATCTGAAATCTCTTTAAACGAATTGATTAGTAAAGGACTAATCTGCTGAGTCATTTGGTCAATGCTCGCATTAATTTGACCAAATAACGTGTCTATATTTTGGAGGTTAAGTCCTTCTGGAATTTTCAGGTCTCTGGCAATTTTTTCGACTGTTGATGCAATCTCTTGTGATTGAGTAGCTATACGTTTGGTAAGATTTGTGTCTAGAAGTTCAGAAAGTTCTTTTGGGATACCTTTCAATATGAATTGGGTCTGAGAGGACAAATATTGCAGAAATGGGACTATTTTCGGATCAACTACACCTTTTCGAATATTTGTCCGTATTAATCTGGATAGTCTATAATTTGATAGACGCAGTAAATAGAAAATACTCCATCCACACCACCAACCGCCCCAAGGTCGCCAAATTAAGAATATCCATGGGAAATAGTGATCATCTCGTCGTCGATAACCGAAATTTGTTGTATAAACAACCCTCGTTAATAGAGATATTAGTTGATTCAGCGTCCAGTACAAATAAGAAACTAAATTAGCATCTTTTGGTAATTGTTGGGACATCCAACCAAGATATTCTGCAAAGGCTTCGATTTGGTTGATGATTTGTTCATTTACTTTTCCTCGTAAAAAATTAGTCATACTTCTTGTGCGATCAGTTAATGTTTGGAGTGTTCTAAGAGCTGAATGTGTGATACCTTGATGATAGAGTTCTGAATAGTTCTTTGATAAACTGTTAATAAGATCATTCCACTCTTTCATTTCATTTCTCCTCGATAGCTTTTGAGGCAGATAGTTCAAATTCTTTTAAGGCTAAAAGACAATCATTAATTGTAAGTACTCCCAGGAGTTTTTGATCATTTTTTTGTACAATCGGAATAATAGGCACTTTACGGTCAATCAATGTCTGTGTAGCAGTCATCACATCAGTTTCTTCAGAGAGAGGATCGGTTTTTTCCATAATTTGCTTTATTGTAACTTGACTGGGATCCTCTTCTACAGCAATTACTTTTCTGATGATATCAGATTCCATAACTATACCGCTTAGCTTGTGTTCTTCAGAAATAACAACTAAATCGGTTATATCTCGTGTCTTCATTAGTTTTGCTGCTTCAAGCACGCTCATTGTTTCATTTACTGCTTCATATTCGTCATGAATAGGAAGTTCAGAAACTAAAGGTAGTTTTTTTTGCATAGTTTGTCCCTCGTTGCACTTCAAGGAAAAATGTCTCAAATATTTATTCAATTAACTCTTTCAACTAATCAATGGACATTTAAAAATATAAAACTATTGAATTTGATATTGATAAAAATTGAACTCCTAGGCGTTTTTAAAGTTTATTTGAATATTATAAGGGTATTACTTCAAATGTCTATTTACGAACTCTTACAATTTGCCCCTGATTTGCTTTCTGTAATTCTTCCGGAGAAATTTTTACTAGTGAGTGTTCAGATCCTCCACTTGTGTAAACAACTTCATTTTCTATTATTCTTGGATCTATCAGAAATATTGCTTGATATCCAAATGAAGGAACACCACCACAAGGAAATCCTGTTTTTTCTAAAATCTCTTCTGGTTTAGCGGTTCTGGGTCTTTCGATATTTAAAGCTTTAGCTACACGTGACGTACTAACTCTATTCTCTCCTTTGACAATAGCGACTATCAGATTTCCTTGAAAGTCAACCATGCAAATGTTTTTAACAAACTCTTCTCTCTCAGCCTTTGCAGCTTTTGCAGCTTCTTCTACTGAATGACAGGATTTTTCAAAGTGAAGATGTGCACACTTAATATCTTTATCTCGTATAAAGGCTTTCATTTTTTCTTCAAATTCATTCATGCTTCAAAAATAGTATTAGTAGCCTTAAATAAAGGCTTTGATTCTATACTATAACTCTTTTTTTAGATTTACATTGAATCCAATTGCTAGCTTAAACTTTTTCCGCAGTTCGGACAGAAGATCATATCATCTTCAAGTGGAAAATCACAAGATGGACAAGTGTTCATTTTTATTACAGGTTTTAAACCTGATTCAATTTCAACTCCACAATTCGGACAGTATATCACATCATCTTCCAATTTAAAACCACAATTCTGACATTTTTTCGCTTCCATTGGATGAACTTCCCCAACATCAGCCACAGGGGGACTAGTCTCAATACCAGGTTGCATAACCGGTTCCATAGTAGGTTGCATAACCGGTTCCATAACAGGAATTGGGGTAGTCGAAACTTGACCTTCAGAAGGTAGTCCTTTTACTTTTTCTTGACAATATCTTACAACCTGTTGTGCACTCTTGCCCATTAAATACTTCTCATCCGCTCGTATAGGATTTCCTTTAAGATATATTTTCTGCAAGTTTGTTAGATATTCTAAGCCTTTTAGTTCTGTTATTTCATTAAAACGAAGATCCAATACTCTTAGTTGAGCTAGGTTCTCTAAACCGCGAATCTCCTTTATTTTGTTATGGTCAATAATCAACTCTTGAAGATTTGTAAAATTACCTAAGCCCTGAATCTCAGAAATGGCCTGTAATTTCTTAAAACGGATTTCTAACTTGCCTTTTTTAACTTCATAGTTGTTTCCTCTAACAGTAACATAACCATTTGTCATATTCAGTTCATCACCGTTTTTTTCTTTTATTTTTGAGAGGTAAACTCATATGGCTTTTCAGTGTTTAATTATTTCTGTTAACAGAAAATCTCTATTAAGAACTTGTCAAACGACTATAAAAATGATATCAGCAAGATTTATATTGAATGAATGTATGCAAATCCATTCTTGTGTAATAGCGAATCTTATGAGAGAGTATCCGACTTTGGAAGGAGATATAATTCAAACAATGTCTAAGTTTCACTAAAGAATTGACTCAGAAAGATTTAAATTACTAGAGTTTTTTTCATCGATTACTTTACAGTATTAAGCAAAATTCTTGAGTATGGAAGAATGCAATTTGTCCAAATACATTGAACGAAAGCTTTTAACAGGTTGCTCCGTTGTCCATATAGTAAATGATGGATCAGAAGTTGTAATAGCTGCATTATTACCGCTTATAGCACAAGAATTCTTGCTTAGTTATTTTCAAATTGGTGTACTCTTAGCTTCATATCTGTTAATTCTGGGCATTTTTCAGATTGCTTTTGGCTACCTTTCAGAAAAATTCTCTGAAAAAATCTTATTGAGTTTTGGTTTAGGCATAGTAATGGTTTCCTCTTTTCTAATTAGTCAAACTCAAATTTTCTCCGCATTGTTCGCCTTTAATTGTATGGCAGGCATTGGAGCAAGTACATTCCACCCTGCAAATTTTACTTTGGTGTCACGAGTTTATGAGGGAAACGTCCAACGAGATAAAGTGATGGGGGTCATTGCAGGAGTTGGAGATCTCGGAGTTTTGATTGCATTCTTTTCAAATGGGTTTATTGGTCAATTCTTCGGATGGAGACTGGCTTTTCTGATTTGGGGAGTCTTAGCAGCTCTGGCTATTATTATTCACTCAATCCTCTCTAGAAACTCATCATATGTATGCTCGACTAATGATTCTTCAAATACTCATTCCAAGTCAGATGAAAACAAACCATCGAGTTATTCCTCAAAGGTAAAATGGGGTCTAGTTCTCATACTAGCGCTTAACTTCTGTATTGGCGCAGCGTATCGTACATATCTTGCATTTACACCACTCTTTCTCACAACCACAAAAGGCTTTAGTACAGCAATTGCAGACTCGATAATGAGTATAATGATTGCCGTAGGAGTCATTTCAATCTCGTTAAGCGGTTTTATATTTAAAAAGTATGGAAAGCGAAGAATTGAACTACTTACACTGCTTGTATTAGGTGTTGTTTCGATTTTATTTGCTTTCGTTCAATTAACTGTAGCGATAATCATTCTTCTTCTGATGGTAGGATTTAGCTTATACATAATGTACCCGATTGTGCTAACCTTAGTAGCAGATTTAACACATTTTGAAAAACGTGGTCGAAGCTATGGTTATTTTATGAGTATAAGTTGGATTGGAGGCGCGTTTTCATCTTTCTTGAATGGGATTCTTTCTGAGATTTTCGGATTGTTTATTATTTATATTGTCGTTGCCGTTATCATGCTTCTCTGTATAGGTTTGGTTGCTTTTAGTAGTGCAGACCTTTGGTCAAAAAAGTTAAATGATGTCGATAACTGATATTTTGAAAATCATGCATTCTTCGTGAGGTAATTGTAGATCTCGCAATTTTTTTCCTTTATTTTAAAGTTTATGCGAAAATGTTTTATTTCTGAAGCTAGGATATAATATTTGCAGTTAGTTACAGTTAAATTTGTATATCGGAGCGTAATACACTGCGAAATTTTCAAAATATTAAAATCTAGTGATATGGTGGAGAGTTGTTTCATAATGTCTTTCGTGGAGGAGTTCTTTAAAAGGGGAAATACATATTTCAAGCAAAGAAAATACCAACAAGCGATAGATGAATATACTAAAGCACTAGAAAATGATCCGAACAATTTTTATCTTTTGTACAATATGGGCGTCACTTGTTTTGAGTTATCTCAGTACACGAGAGCAATTGAATTCTACAGACGTGCATTGAGTATCAATCCAAGCTCAATAAAACTATGGAACAATTTGGGTGCTGCGTATGATGAATTAGGTCAACGCGAGACAGCAATAGAATGCTACAGTAAAACAATACAATTAAACCCAGAAGACGATATCGCATGGTACAACCTTGGCGTCGCTTATGAAAGGCGTGGAGAAAGCGACAAAGCAGTTCAATCTTATCAAAGAATTGTTGAAATCACGCCTCATGATGAAAATGCTTGGTTATTCTTGGGATGGGCTTATGGAAGAATGGGCTATTTTCGTCAAGAAATAGAATGTTATGAAACGGTGTTGATGCTAAATCCTAATCATCAACGTGCTAAAAGAGATTTAGAACTTGCGCAAAAGAGGACACCTTTAATATTTTAATTAAATAGCAAGGTCCATTTCCAATCTCAATTCCAAATAATTTTTCTTCTTAATTTTGTTTAACTCTTATTTGAAACTAGATGCTATGCCATTCTTTAATTGTTGATTTTTGAACACATTTCATATGTATGCTCTTTCTGTTTTTTAGCAACTTTTTGATAAGTTATTTAAAATGTTTCTTAAAATCATTATTAATCTCTTTGAAGTGTTGAGACTTGTGGTTTTAAAAAGAATAAGTCATAAAAATGTAAAGAAAGCTTAAAATCCAAATCAGCTTAAATTTTTCAGCTTAATATGGGTGTTTTTCAAATGGAGATTAAAGAGATAAAAATTAATGAACTTAATCCTGAAAAATTCATAGATGAGAAAATACAAGAGATATCCTCAACAGTTGGAGATGGAATCGCTATTAATGCATTATCTGGCGGTGTTGACTCATCAACAGTCACTATGTTAGGGCATAAAGCTTTAGGAAGTCGGCTCAGAACTTACTTCATAGAGAATGGTTTAATGAGAGACGATGAACCTCAACAAGTGGTATCCCTATTTAAGAATCTAGGAGTCCACGTAGAAATTATAGACGCAAAAGAAACTTTCTTCAAAGCATTGAAAGGAATAATAGATCCAGAAGAGAAGAGGGATAAAGGCATTACAAAAACTTTTTACAAGGATGTTTTCGGGAAATTAGTAAAGGAAAGCGGAGCAAAATTCTTACTTCAAGGAACCATTTACACCGATATAGAAGAAACTGTTGCGGGGATAAAGAGGCAACATAATGTACTTGAACAACTTGGAATAGATACAGAAGAGCAATATGGCTATAAAGTTATTGAACCTTTGCTTGAACTTAGAAAAGATACGGTGAGAGTTGTTGCTAAACATCTGGGACTTCCAGAATCAACGTACAACAGAATGCCTTTCCCAGGACCTGCCTTAGCGGCAAGAGTAATAGGGGAAGTAACACCTGAGAGAATTGAAATTGTTAGGAAAGCAACAACAATAGTAGAAGAAGAATTAGCAAACATAGACGCCTTTCAATATATGGCAATACTCCATGAAGACAGAGTTACTGGAATAAGGAGCGGAAAGAGAGAGTTTGGTCGACAAATTGAAATTAGATGTTGGGATAGTGTCGATGCAACAGTTGCTACACCAACATGTTTAAACTTCGAAACGCTGGAGAAACTAGCTGATAGGATCACAAGAGAAGTTCCTGGCGTGGTAAGTGTAACTTACAATATTGCAAAGAAACCACCTTCCACAATGGAAGTTGTTTAGACGTCTCCTTTTCTTTTTAAGCGTCAAGCAAGTCCTCATTTTTTACCATAACTTTTTAAAAATAGGTAATTTTCCTTCAAAATTTTCTAACGCAAAAAATATCACATTTTATCACGTTTTTGTGATCATCAGTTTCTTTTTTGGTGAAAAGTTTATAATCATCAACGTAGATACTATATTTGAATATCAAAAAAACAATATATGGATTTGTACAAAAATTAGGGGCGTATTTATCATTATAGTTTAATACACAAGCCGGTTTATCATTATAGTTTAATACAAAAACTGGGGATTCTAATGTCGCTCTGGACATACGGTTACCTCAATGCGAGGCTTAGAGGTCTCCTAAGTTTTATGACCAGAGCGGACACCATTCATAATTTGCTACAAGCGGCTACAGTTAACGAATTAATAGATATTATTAATTTAACTTCTTATAAAAAATATTTTGAAGCCTTGGATGAGATTTCAATCGATCAAATTGAAATAGCATTAAAAACACACTTTTCTGATATATGTAATTCGCTTCATAGGGGTTTAAGGGGGAAGCTTGCCTATACCTTTAATGCTATATTGGCAAAGTTTAATAGTTCGAATTTAAAAACAATCTTGAGAGGTATACACGCCGACCTTGATAGAGATGACATTCTTAAATATATTTTCCCTATTAAAGGCTCATTTCCAAGAATAGCATCAAATGGATGCTTTTCGGAAAGTTTTACTCCACTTGCTAAAGAAAATACAATTAAAGATGCTCTAGAAAACATTAGAAACCCCGAACTAAGAAATAAACTTTTAGAAGCATATTCTGAATATCAGGCCTCAGATAATCTGCTTTTTTTAGAATTATCTATTGATAATTTTGTATACAGCCAACTTTGGAAAACTGTATGCAAGTGGAAGTCTAATAAGTTATTCAGAATTAATCCAAAATTTCATATTAAGAATTTAGTGGGAGAAGAAATTGATTTAATGAATATTTTAGTAATTTTACGATGTATTTCGCAAGGTATCGACCCACAACAATTTATTATTCCAATTTATTATAGGATCTGCAAAATTGTTCCTATTATCTTAAAACAAGATAGTATAGATAAGGTTTCACAGATTTTTTCACAATGCCCATTTTATGAGTACCTTTTTGCGGATTTTGCAGATAAAGAGCTTTTTGAAGTGATTTCAACGTTAGAAGTCACTTTACCAAGGCATCATGTGCGTTTGTGCAGGGATTGCTTTAATGAGCATCCCTATAATGTTGCTTTACTCTATTGTTTTCTTATCGTGAAATTTTATGAGATTTACGATCTTAGGTTAGTTCTTGCTGGCAAATTAGAAGAAATGAGTCCTACGAAAATTCAAAATCATTTGATACTCTATACTTAAAGAAGAGGAGGTGAACTGAAATATGAAAAAATCTAAATTCGTGATCCTTTCGTTTCTTTCAGTCTTTTTGCTAATTCAGCGTGCCGTTGCTGAGAATGAAATCATCCATACAATTCCTGAAAACGGACTCATTGCTATAGGTGTTGGAGTTCTTCTCGGTCTGGCTGGTCTTGGGGCCGCCTTAGGTATGGGTATGGCTAGTTCTGCAGCGTGTGGAGCGATTGCTGAAAAACCAGAAATATACGGAAGAACCATGCTCTTTATTGTTTTCATTGAGGCCATTGCAATTTATGCCTTTGTTATTGCACTAATGATGGCAACTACAATAATAGGCTAAAAACAATATTTCCAACAAACTAATAGTCAGTTTAAAGGTTTTTTGATGCGTTAACTGAATAATTTTTTCCATAATGATTTGAATTTAACCTATGGGGTGATATCGTGAGAGAAAACTCAATCAATACTATTAAAGAAAAAATAGAATGTTTCAAAAACCTTAGCTTAGCAATTACTGTCCCGAGTTTTGTGATAATAGGTCTTGTAGTAGATTACTACTATGGGATAATGTGCAACTATATATTGTGCGGCACTGGTGTGCTCTCTGGTACATTAGTCGGGATATTCCTTACCTTTATAGAAGTAATTGCTTGGTATAATCATCCTAATACATCTCCCAGAAAAATTCCAGCACATAGGCTCTCAAAACTCATTAAAGATAGCACTTGGGTTAATCAACCGGTTAAGACACAAGAAATAAACTAGAACTATAATCTCATCAAAGAAATTCAAGTTCACAGCAAAACATGTTATTTAATTCTACCTGAAATGGAGATGATGTCTCTAATGTGTTTAAGTAAAATACATTCATACAGTATTTTTTTCATAATTACTGCTAAGTTGCCAACACGAAAGGAATTCAGGGAATTTTGTATACCAATCGAGCTTTAATCATTAAAAGATATTGTGTTTTTACCGGAATGTTCCTGATTCGATAATAAAATGAAAGAAAGAGGAGGTGGAAAAAAAATACTGGTCGAAATTCCTAAACTGAAGTATTTAAAGACTTTCATAATTTCAGAAAATAAAATCTTACGTTTTCTTCAGAAGGATGAAAAATACTACATTGAAATAATCGGGAAGGGATATATAGTTCAATATTTAGCAGGTAAAACTCTAATAATGGCAGAAAAACGCTATAAAGATGTTATCAAAAAGATAAATGCAGGATGGAGTTCTCTTGAACCATTTTGGTTTTAGACATAATAAAAGAATAGGTTTATCAAAGGTTCTTGTGTGTGGAGGAGGAATAGCTGGAATTATCGCTTCGCTTCGTGTGGCAGAGTATGGAGTGGAATGTTATCTAGTTGAAAAAGAGGCGAGTATAGGCGGCCACATGATCCAATACCCAAAAGTTTTTCCAACTCTTGATTGTTCGCAATGTATCTTAACTCCTAAGCTAGGAGATATTCACGATGCAGAAAATATTCAACTTTTAACCTTATCAGAAATAGAGGACATCTCTGGAACACCTGGAAATTGGAAAGTAAAGATAAGACAAAAGCCGCGGTTTGTTGATATTCAAAAATGTATTGGCTGCGGAGAGTGCTTTAACGTATGTCCTATTGAAGTGCCTAGTGAATTTAACCAAGGACTAGGGACAAGAAAAGCAATATACCGACCGTTTCTTCAGGCAGTTCCCAACGTTGCGGTGATCGACGCAAACGCATGTACCGATTGTGGACTTTGTGAAACAGTATGTCCTTCGAATGCAATAATTAGAGATGATGAAGAAAAAACTATAGAAATAGATATCGCTGCAATAATCCTAACAACGGGTTTTGATCTTTATGATCCAAGAATTTTGGGTAGATATCTTTATGGAAAAAATCCAAACGTCCTTACATCTCTCCAAATGGAGCGAATGCTGGATATAACAGGGCCCACAGGCAGCCGAGTTATTCGACCAAGTGATGGGAAAGATGTTAAGAAAGTCGCCTATGTGCTTTGTTGTGGATCAAGGAATGCTGAAGCAGGAGCAAATAAGGACGAGGGTGTTCCATATTGTTCTACTGTATGTTGTCTCTATGCTCTGAAACAAGCTATACTCCTCAGAAAGTTCGAGATTGAGATTTGGCTTTATTACCTTGATATTCGAGCACCAGGGACTCGATATGAAGATTTTTATCACCATGCACAGGAATTAGGAGTGAATTTCATCAAAGGCAGAGTTTCTGAAATTATGCCGACACTAAATGGCGATAAACTCCTAGTTCGAGCAGAAGATTTGCACATTAACTGCATAATAGAAAATGAAGTTGATCTTGCGGTTTTATGTCCACCAGTCTTACCAAGCGAAGGTACGGAGGAGTTGGCACAGAAATTGAAGGTTCCACTAAACGAGTATAAATTCATTTTAGAGAGCCATCCGAAATTGGATCCACTTGCAACAAAACGAGAAGGAATTTTCGCAGCAGGTATGGCTACTGGACCAAAAGATATACAAACTACAGTTTCCGAAGCAGAAGGAGCCGCAATAAAAGCCATTAATTTTGTACGCGCAAAAGCTATAATAGCTGAGAAAGAAAAAGCCGCAATACATGTTAACCATCTTATAAAAGCAAAAAAGGAGAGCGTCGTATAAAAATGGGTTATTGGGGTTTTTTTGGAAAAGGAAAATTAAAGACATCAAAAAAACCATCCAAAAAACTTGTGAGACTTGCAACCACCGTCTATGAGACGGCTTTGTGCGCAAAACGTGACACATTAGAAGGATCTCAAATGGACGACTGCTCTTGGCTTAGTTATCTAATTGAAAGGGGTCTAGAAAAAATCGAACATTGGAAGGAACTCTGGAAATAAGTAAGCATTTAATGAAGGTTATCCTCTTTAGAGGATAAGAGGAAAGAATAAACAAAGAGGAGAACACCTCTTTAAGTCATTAATCACGAAAAGAATGAGGAATGCCATATGGCAAATGATTTTGTGACGCTTAGAGGCGAAAAGTATTTTGTAAAAAAAAGCGAACTTGACCTTCGCGATAAAGAAATTGTTGATCTCACCAAGATCAAGGGATTAAAGCATCTCACTAACCTAAAAAAACTAGATCTTAGCCAGAATCAGATTAAAGAGATCAAAGGGTTGGAACACCTTACAAATCTCCAAGAATTATATCTTGGTAGTAATCAGATAAGAGAGATTAGTGGATTGAAGACACTCTCTCAATTAAAACTACTGTGGCTTAATTATAATAAAATAAAAGAGATCAAGGGATTGGAATTTCTTAAGCGTCTACGAATGCTATATCTTTGTTGTAATCAGATAAGAGAGATTAAAGGATTGGAGCATCTTAGAAATCTTCAAAGACTCTCACTTTGGGCAAATAAAATAGATGAGATCGAAGGACTGGAGTATCTTGTCAACTTAAAAGTACTGGATCTTAGTCGTAACCTGATAAAAGAGATCAAGGGATTGGAGCATCTCGAAAATATCCAGGAAATAGACCTTGATGGTAATCCGATAAGAAACGATGAACTACCTTTACTGAAAAAGAGTGCGCAGGAAGTCGTAAGATACTGCCAAGATAAAAAATGTGACAAAATAGATTTGCCATTTGTGACAGTTAAAGGAAGAAAGTATTCTGTCATATACGGCAACTTAAACCTTAGGAAGATAGGGCTAGCTGATATTACGGAAATCAGGGGGTTGAAGGCTCTCACTGACCTAAAGGTACTAGATCTTAGCCGTAATGATATAAAAGGACTTAGAGGGTTAGAAGCACTCGCTCAACTAGAAATACTAGATCTCAGTAGTAATCAGTTAGAATTGATCACAGGATTGGAAGATCTAACTAATTTACAGAAATTAGTCCTTCGTAATAATCAGATAGAAGAGATTAAAGGACTGGAGCATCTCTCGCAACTCCAAGAACTATATCTTAATGGAAATCAAATAAAGGAAATAAAACGATTGGGTGACCTTACCTGCCTACAAATATTGGATCTTAGTAATAATCAGATAGAAGAGATTAAAGGACTGGAGCATCTCTCTAACCTTCAAGCATTATATATCGGAAAAAATCAAATAAAAGAGATCAAAGGATTGGAGTTACTTTCTAACCTCGAAGTACTGGATCTAAGTCGAAATCAGATAGAAGAAATCAGGGGGTTGGAAAATCTCTCCAACCTAGTAATAGTGGAACTTGGAGGCAATCCAATAGGCAATGCCGAACGTGTATACGCTTTTGGGATGTCCCCATGGGAGATTGTGGAGTATTGCCAAGTAAAAGCAGGTCAAGTTGAAGCAGAAGAAGCATTTGTGACAGTTAGGGGGGAAAAGCACTATGTCAAGCATGGTACACTAGACCTTCATGCCAAAGGAATTACTGATACCGCCGAAATCAGAGGATTAGAACAACTTACGAATCTCCAAAACTTGGGTCTTGGTGGTAATCAGATCAAAGAAATTAGAGGATTGGAAACCCTCAAAACCCTAAAAAGACTGGCATTATGGTCCAATCAGATAGATGAAATCAAGGGTTTGGATTTCCTTACTGAGTTAGAAGTACTAGATCTCAGCCGTAATAAAATAAAAGAGATTAAGGGTTTGGAAACGCTCATTAACCTAAAGACGCTAGACATCAGGAATAATCAGATAGGAGAGATCAAAGGACTGGAGCCTTTAACTAATTTGAAAGTATTATTTCTTTTTAATAATCGGATAGAAGAGGTTAAAGGATTGGAACATTTCATTAATCTAAAACATTTAAACCTTTTTCTCAATCCGATAAAATTTGGCGAGAGACCTATATTAGATAAAAACGCTCAAGAAATTGTAAAATACTGTCAAGATAAAAAAGAGGACAAATTAGAATTTGTAAAGGTCAAAGAGGAAAAATATTATGTCATATATAGTACACTAGACCTTCACGGCATAGGTCTCACTGGTATCGACGAGATCGAGGGTTTGGAGCAACTGGATCATATTAAAAATCTAAATCTTTGTTGTAATCAAATAACAGAGATTAAGGGATTAGATCACCTCTTCAACCTAGAAGCATTATATCTTGATCATAACCTGATTGAAGAGATTAAAGGCTTATATACACTCTCTAATCTTCGAAGTTTATCCCTTAGTGGCAACCAAATAAAAGAAATTGAGGGATTGGGGAAACTCACGAATCTCACAACGTTATATCTCGATCGTAATCAGATAGAAGAACTCAAGGGATTGGAACACCTCGAAAATTTGCAAAAGTTGCATCTATTTGGTAACCCTATACTAGACCGCGATGTGATGGAGTTATTAACGCATAAAGATGCAGAGTTTGACGCGCAGGAACTTGTAAAATATTGCCAAGAAAAAGAAAGCGTGGCTAAAATAATCGGAGCTGATTCTAATTGATTGTTTACGTCTTCATATTGTCAATATAAACGCCTTATCACTCTTAGGTGTCTCTACGCATAATTATACAAAGTAGAGTTTTAAACGGCGATCATTTTTTTTAAATTGTCTAAAATAGTTTGAATAATAAAAGAGCGGTCTATTTCAGTCTTTAAAAAATTGTTTAAGTTATTCAACCAAAACCCTTAAATAATTAAATATAATTAGCCAACTCATTAAATATAATTATTATTTCTCAGTGATAAAGAATGGAGCCTTTATATTTCTTCATATTTCTTACAACTATCGCATTTTTATGCGAATATGTAGATTCCTCTTTAGGCATGGGTTATGGGACAACACTTACACCTCTCCTTCTATTTATGGATTTTGAGCCATTGCATATTGTTCCAGCTGTTCTCTTATCAGAATTTGCAACAGGTTTTACTGCAGGGTTTTTACACAACAAGTTAGGGAATTGTGACTTTAAAAAGAACTCAGAAGATTCACAAGTAACATTAGTTCTCGCTTCATGTAGTATTGCGGGTACGATAATCGCCGTCATGCTTGCATTGACTCTCTCTAAACTCTTTGTGAGTATGTATATTGGAATATTAGTGCTTTCAATGGGTCTCTTGATTATTGCAAACATTTCTTGGATTTTTTCGTGGAAAAAAATTGTGGGGATTGGTGTTCTTGCAGCCTTTAACAAAGGAATAAGTGGCGGAGGATATGGGCCACTGGTTACAGGTGGACAAGTTATCTCTGGACGAAATTGTAAAAATTCGATAGGTAGCACTTCTGTCGCAGAAGGTCTAGTTTGCTTAGTTGGTATCCTTCTTTATGCCTTTACTATTTCAATAAATTTTGTTCTCGCAATACCTCTATTGATAGGCGCCCTTTTCTCTACTCCTGTTGCCTCAATTACAGTGAAAAAAATTAATGTAGAAAAATTAAAACGCGTTATTGGCATTGTAGTAGTAACTCTTGGTATTTTCACTTTATTAAAAGTTCTTCTCTAAATTGGATTTGAGATCTTAGTTTGCTAATTTAAGAACTAGAAAGTCGTAACATAAACCAGTAGTTCACTTCTAGGTACGTTATTTTTGAATTTCGAAAAGAAAAAAGATACTAAATTCCTGGGCTGGTTAACAGTTATTGATTTTATATACAAAATAGACAACTATAGACAGTTCTTTCACGGGCAAGGGTTTCCACAGTGGCACGTGAGAGGCGTGGTGTCTCTTGACACTCTTATATAGATCAATAATAACTTCGGAGGAATCAATAACATCGATTTCAAGAAACCCGGTATCCTTGAAGTATGAATCCAGAACTTCTAAGGATACATTAAACGAATGGGATACTCTAGGCGCTTTTCAATACGAATCATCTCCGGGCTGGAATGTATACCCCCTTAATAAAAGTCGCCATCTTTTGGGAACTGGACAAGATACTTTTACGATACGATACCGTGATACACAACCAGATGGAAATCCTCCTACTATTCTTATTGACGTTGTTGAAGTGAGGACATTTTCTGATCCCGCCTCTTATGACTTAGATCTGTATTACGTCTTCAAATGGGCTGAAACTGGGAATGAAAAGAATATAAGCATTTATGATGTGAGGTACGGAAATCAAGATATAGAATTGTGTATTAAAGATTTTGATGGTAATCAATGGGTGTCTATGCCGCCTAATGCTACTTCTATTGAGGCTGCTTATACAAATCATACATATATTATTAATACTAACCTCGGAAGTTATATTAGCGGGACTAACGAAATTTGGATAAGATATAATGAGATAGATAGTTCAAGCTCAGCATCATTAAACGTAGACTACTTAGGAGTGAATATTCATTGTGTTACAGGAATAAACCAACAAGCAGATATTGTATACGATTTTGAGGATTTCCCGGGCGATAGGATAGCAGTCACGCAAATCAGGGTTCATGATTCTTCATTCGTAAATGATTCATCCGCGAACATTGAAGTACAACTTTTTGACTATGCAAATTATCAGTGGGTTTCCTGTTTTAATATAAATGAAACCATCGAAACCTCTCATACAGCCACTTTTTCCTCATTCCCTAGTAATTTCATCAGCAGTAACCCTGGAAATATTCAAATTCGTTACGTATTCAATGGTAATATGCCTGTCATCGTGAATGTGGATTATTTACAAGTTGATATTACTTCCACAAGCCAGAATGGGGGAGGTGGAGGAGGAGGCATAGATGGTGGTGATGACAGTGGTGACAGTGGAAGTGGAGGGAATGGAGGAGGAACAAGCCAACAAACTCTTATCTCGTCTATCGTTTATCCCGAAGAAATAGAAAAATACTGCGACGCTGAGGTTGACGTGATTCTAACCGACGAGGAAGGTTCTTTTGTAAGCAATGCAAATGTTACGCTTACCATTGAAAACATCACAGAACCTCTTTCTATGATTGAAAAAGATGATTATTACACGATTCTAATTGATACTGACAATCTTGACACTGGAAATTACAACTTTACAGTTTATGCAATAAGATCTGGATATAAAGATTTTATCTCATCCGCATTTCCATTTAGAATTATTGTTTCTTATCCGTTTTTAACTGCGATTGAGCAGCATTCATATTTCTTACTATTGATGGTAAATCAAACCTCTTTGTTTTTAGATCCGACATTCTATATTATACCTTCTCTAATTTTGTTTGGAATAACACTTCAAGTCACGACTTTTGCGCAAATCAACCCGAAGAAACTTCATTCAATTTATATATTTACATCTGGAGGCCATGGCATTTATTACAGATCCTTCGGCAGAGAAGGAGTTGATAGTCAATTAATGAGTGCTGCGCTATCGGGAATTGTAAATCTTGTCATGGAAGCAACTCAAAGCGAAAAGCCAACTCACACAATAGATCAAAAAACCTTTGATATCTTTCTAGAATATGGACGCGTTCTTACGGTAGCTCTCTTTGTTGAAAAAGGAACTTTGAATAAAAGAAAAATACGAAATGCAGAAAAAAGATTGGTAGAATCGATTGAAATGAAGTATGAGAACATTCTCATGAACTGGAATGGTGATTTAAGTTTCTTTTATGAGTTGGATCAACTTGTGTTTGATACCTTTGACTTTAGAGTGACAAAAGACTTGACGAAACTGATATTTGATGCCGCAAAGGTGCAAGAAAGTATTGTAGAATTATACGCGAGCCAGGAGAAGTATCAAATTTGTGGTGCTGCCTTATGGAAAGCCTACGACTTACACGCTAAAATCAACAGTCCGCGCAAGCGCTTTGTCTTAGAGAGTTGGCAGGCACTTGAGAAGGCATTTCTCGTAGATCATATTCCGCCTAAAACTGAGTTACAGCATAAGTTATTAAATCTATTTTTTGCCATACTGGATTTGGTAAAAACTCCTTGGCTGCTTAAAATTCTTTTTAAAATTCGGGGTTTGATATATCCTGAGGTTTCAAAGGAGCTATATTACTTCATCCCTCCAGAAAAGATATTGAAATAAACAGATAAAGGCATATAAGAAGGTTTTAGTTCAGTTATTTGGAAAGAAGTAAATTTAGGTATTCAATACAAATGCGTTTAAAGATTTCTTTTAGACATAAAAGTAGTAAAATCGCATTTTACAATTTTTTAATTTCATCTACAATATCTAGTTGTGTTGATTTGCGGAGAGTTTTACTATAACGCTAAAATATAGTATCTATTTATTGACATATAGAAGAATTGCTTAAAAGTGCGCGCACCCAATTAAAACCTATATCTTGAAAATGAAATAATTACACCAAAATTGATTTTAGGCAGTTTTTCGTGGTATTTACTAAATAACCTAAAAATTTAAAAAATATGTTGTGCACTCGGCATTACTTCATAATCCTTTCATTTAATCTTAAAAAGCAGAATCGGAGTCTAGTAAGAGGGATAATACGTTGAAGTCGTTCCGTAGGATATGTCTCATAGCAACTGTTCTAGTTGTTTTATTTTTACTGATAGGACTCCCTAATAATGCTGCTAATTATTCATCTGATACTACTCGTACACTTACAATGCAACCTAACGTTTCGCTAGATCAAACTGCTGACAGTTATGGTCAAGGAGAACTCTCTACTTTTCAAACATCGCCAGATCATCTAAAAGTGCAAAGTAGCCAATTAACCGTTGGGATACAATCTGGTACTACGAGTGTAACTCTCTTTGATTATGACGACGAATATCAGCTGATTGACTCTCAATATATTAATACAGAGACAGCAACAGGCAAAACATTTACACAAGGTTCAGATGGCGGCGAAGATGAATCAGAGACAATCACGTATGATGGTAATTACGATTATAATTACCCTCTAGTATCCACTACTTTACAGGAAGTTCTTTACGAAACAAATGTAACTGGTACGACCACAGGGGTTACTGGCGCAACACTCGATGCTGCTGATGCTTCATTTGAAACGCTAAATGAAGACACTACTTATGGTTCAATACCAACAGAAATTGGTGAGCTTCATACAACTGAAGATCAAATAATATATTACACTTGGTTTGATGATGGAGATGTCCTTGGTGTAAAACCAGGTAAGAGAATGCACATAACTTCATGGGACACAACAACTATTTCTGGAACAATTACATCTGTCGAGCTTTATGTGAAGTATAGTGTAGAATCAGGTTGTAGCAATTCTAATTATATTGAATATAATTCAACTACCTTCGATTGGAAAAGTACAGGTATGAAACCGGTGGATGGACAAGTCAATTTTGTAAATTCATCAACTTTAGTGGGTATCGATACTATTAATAAACTTCAGAACATAAATGTTAGGTTCTTGAATAACGATTCAGGCAGCAAAGAATATATAAATTTTGAGAAAATTTGGATAGTCGTAACGGTTTCATCTCCAGTATACAGATTAAATGTAATGCAAGAAATTACTGGAGTTTCCCCCACAGCAGGCACGAATAAAATATGTATTTATGGCAAAAGAGGTGGTACTGAAAATATTACTGTACAAGTCTATAATACGGATGCACAATGGGAAACTATTACACAAATCAATTCTGCCTCAGCAGGTTGGTATAATACCACGATAAATTCTTCAACACAAATCATAGATGACAGTTATATCTTCATACGCTATTTAGATACAGTGTCAGCTTCGGATTTTGCTCAAGATAGTGCTGAAATTGATGCTGCCTTATTTGAATCGACTGGAGCGGCGCTAGATCTTTATTATACTTTTTCATGGGCGGGTGATGAAGCTTTAGCGGATGTAGCAAATATTAGTGTGTATGATGTAAGTAAAGGCGACCAAGATATGAGAGCGTATATCCGGGACTTTCAAAATGGTCTGTGGATTTTATTAAACTTTGATATAGATTCTACGGTTTCAAACCATAGCGACATTATAAGCACTAATCCTGAGTATTATCTTGAGGATGGTACTGGTGCGATTTGGGTTCGCTATGTACAAACATCTAGCGGCAGTACAGCAACTTTGGATGTAGATTATCTAGAAGTAAATGTTCATAGTTCATCTACTACAGGTGCTGCTCCTCTTGGTGACTGGGAAATTGATATGGTCTATAATATTCAAGATTTTACAGGTGATAGGTCATCAGTCACTCAAATTACTGTTGTTGATTACTCAAATGTAACTAACCTTGGAGATATTGTAGAAGCGAAGATATATGATTACACAAATACTCGATGGGTTACCTGCTTTTTAATTGGGGAAGACAATGAAACACAACATAGTGAAACTTTTTCCTCATCAGCAAGTAATTATATCAGTAGTAATCCTGGAGATATTCAAATTCGTTATATACTCAGCAGCGGTAGTAGCCTCAGTTACAGTTTGAATTATTTAGAAGTGATAGTTGAAACCGGCGATGATGGAGGCGGTGGTGATGGCAGTAACGGTGGCGGCGGTGGTGGAGGCGGAGACAGTGGTGGAACCACAATCATAAGGACACTAAGTGCACAAATCACCTATAATGAGGAAACAGAAAAATATGTCCCAGCTGAAATCGATGTGACTTTAGCCGATGACGAAGGAACATTTGTAAGCAACGCAAGTGTTACTCTCACATTCGGTAACGAAATAGAGTCTTATGAGTTGGAAGAAAAAGAGGGACAATACAGACTACTCCTTGAAACAGATACGCTCGACACAGGTAATTATACTTTTACAATTTCGGCTAAAAAAACAGGATTTAGAGACTTTCTCTCCTCAGCGTTTCCGTTTAATATCGTAGTGAAATATCCCTTTGCAACTGCTGTCCAATATCCTGATTATTGGCCAGAATATAGATCACAAGCAATAGAGAACCCCCTTTCTGTACTGATAGACCCCTCGCTCTATGTTCTTCCTGCCATCGCTTCAATTCTAATTACCCTTCAGGTCACAACGTTTGCAGCAATCGATCCACGAAAACTTCGTTCAATTTATATATTTACAAATGAGGGTCAAGGTCTCCATTACAGAACCTTTTTCGAAGAAAAAGGAGGCGTCGATAGCCAATTAATGAGTGCCGCGCTGTCTGGAATTGTAAGTCTCGTAATGGAAGCCACCCGTAGTGAGAAACCCCTGCGGACAATCGATATAGAAACCTTTGAAATTTTCTTGGAATATGGGCAATATGTTACTATAGCCACTTTTGTTGGCAAACGAATCTTTTACAAAAGGAAAATACGCAGAGGGCAAAAACAATTGATAGATAATATTGAAAGAAGGTATTCTCACGTTCTTTCGAACTGGGATGGTGACCTTAGTCACTTTTATGAGATGAATCAACTTGTTTTTGATGCCTTCGACTTTAAATTAACAAAAGACTTATCAAAGTTGGTCGAAGGAGCGGCAAAAGTTCAATTAGACCTAGTATCTTTATATTCGATGCAAGAGAAGTTTCACATGAGCGGAAGGGCCTTATGGAAAGCATATGACTTATATTCCAAAATTGAACACCCTCAAGCTGGATTTATCTTACAACAATGGAAAGCCCTTGAAAAGGCCTACTTTACGGATCATTTTGGTTCGACCAGTGTGTTACGAACCAAACTCTTATCAAAATTCTTTGGGATTCTGGATTTCATAAGAACTGCAAGTATACTGAAAATACTTTTCAGACTACGGAATATCCTGTATCCAGAGATTTCAAAGGAGCTGTACTACTTTATTCCTCCAGAACAACTGACGGAAAGAACAGATGAAGGTATTTGAATTATTGTCTATGAGTAAGAAATAATATAAAATAATTAAAAATCTCAGTATATGGAATGGAATTCAATGTCGGAATTCATCTTTAAAGTTGTTGCAATCGGTGATGGTGGTGTTGGAAAGACAAGCATTGCCATGCGATACGCTTACGATAAGTTCGACCCGAAATATAAAGCAACTATTGGAGTTTCATATGCTGTGAAAAAACTTTTTCATGGAGATACGAAGATAACATTGAGCATCTTAGATACAGGCGGACAGGAAATGTTTGATTATATACGCCCCTTTTATTACAAAGGTTCCAGTGGAGCCCTCATTGTTTACGATATTACGAGAAAAAAGAGTTTTAATAATCTCGATCGATGGTTTGATAACCTGTATTCACAGTGCAGAGAGATACCTGTCATCCTCGTTGGCAATAAAACCGATTTGATCGATGAACGTGTTATTTCTACAGAAGAGGGATCGAATTACGCCATGCAAAAAGGTGTCATCTTTTATGAAACCTCAGCAAAAACTGGAGACAAAGTTGTCGATGTTATGAATGAACTCGCCAAAGTGATTCTTCAGAAGAAAGAGAAAGTTAAAGTATTAGCGGAAAAACCGAGAAAAACCCCTAGAGATAAAACTCGTATTCCCGGCTTTATGCGACGGTTGTTTAAATAAGCGAATTTTAATTAACGACTTCTTGTATAATACTCGCGAGATTTCTTCTTTGATTTTCATCTATGAAATCCTCGATGCACTCTCAAAAGAAATAGCATTCCTTTGCTGCTAACATAGATTCTAAAGTTATATCATAAACCTCAATAAACTGGCTACATGTGTCTAGATTTGGATCGAAAACAGGATTGAGTTCAATTATTATGTATTGAGCTAGATTTCTTCTATCTAAATTTATCAGTTTTCTTTGGTTTACTTCTAAGATGGGAAGGTGCTGTGGAAATCGATACACTCCTGAATCTATACCGTTCATAAGAATGTTGTACTTGTCTTTATGGCGTCCTCCAAGATAGGTTCTAGCTTTATCGAGACCTGAAGTACTTTCAAATGTCTTTTCTGCAAAGTACCCCATTAATTGTGAGGGGCTTTGGAAATCATTTTCTTCTTCTTCTTGTTCATCAGATATTGCCATAGGATCTATAACAATCGGATTAATCGTATCAAGGAGTGGTATAGGTTTGTCAGGACGTAATTCAGTCGAATCAAAGATCACTCCAGAAAGTGTTTTGACTTTTCGTATACCTCTTGAAGTGTATCCATATAATACTGAAGGTCCTATAAGACAAGATCGCATAAATGTTTCTTCTTCTTGTTCATGGGTAGTAATGAAATTCCAAATTTGTTTAGAGGTTGCCAATATATGTCCTTTAAAATCTACCGATCCCATAGCAATCTGATACTGTGGGATATAAAGGTCAAGTAGCCAGAATAAAGTCGGATCTTCGCTGGTTTCTTTGATTTTTATCACTAAGACACCTCAAATACGTCGCTACCATTAATGTTGGTAGGAATTGAGGGAAATAATTTTTAAATACGTTTTCTGAGATAAATGTAAGTGGTCTCCATTATTCAAAGGGTTAAATTGCGAATTAGAAGATTATTAGTGCTGGGATGCGGCAGATACTTTGCTAACTTATGATTTTGAAATGTTAATGAATTTAAAGATACTATTTCCAAGATGCGCGCGTTTTCTTAATATTATATCAGTTGTTTGTAGCATATATGCGTTTGTGTAGATATTCGTTAAAATATTCTTTATGTTGTTCTATAAATATTCTCGTAAAACTCTCCACACAACTAGTAAAAAACTCGTACTACGATAAGAAGAAAAAGAAATGGATTATAAGTTACTATTATATTCAATTACTCAATTCTATTTATAGGATATAAGATACTACTCATTCAAGTTATTAAATTGTTATATTCACCGACATCTCACATCTATGATTTGATACATCTTGATTTGCAGATATCTTGATATATTTTTGATTATCTAATGAAAAACTGATATATCGCTTCAGGAACACTTATACTGTGCAAATAATGATTATGGTCTCATTGTTTTCCGGCCAATATCAAATTATTTTGTTTCGTAGCATTTTCTATTCTTTTAATCTCCTTTTCTGCAACTATTCGAAAAAATTCGAAGCCATGTTCGAGAAATCTAGAACTAAAAGGATAAATATTTAGTTGTGTTGAAGTATGTCAGGTGATAAAAATGAAAATACCGAAAATTGGAAAACGACAAGCACTAAAAGTCATATGTTCAGTGGCATTTCTATTCTTTCTATCACTAGGATCTATATCTACAGTGTATGCACAAGATGGTGTTCAAGCTCGTCTTGAGACACATGGACCAGTGACTGTTTCAACGGAAGATATCACCGTACGAGTGAATCCTGGACCTGTACCGCATTTCTGGTATTGGTCTACTGATGGAAGCCAAGATGACGCGTATCATGTGAAGTTCCAGCATCTAATAGAATACAGCGATGACAATGGTGACGAAATGTTTGCTTCAACTGAAACAGAATTAGGTGGTGCTTCATTCTCATTAAGTAGTGGAAAATGGGAATTTAGTGGACTTACAACGGAAGATGGAGATTCTCTAGAATCTGGTGATACTGCAGACTCTGTAAAATTCAGTTTTACTTTGGTTGGACCAATACGTGGCAAGAAAAATGGAAATAATGGACAACAAGGTAATTTAAGTACAACTAAAATCGCGTCAGAGAATTTAGTGGTCGTTTTAACTTGTCATATTAGTGCTGATGAAGGTAACAAGATGAAGATTGATGTTTACATCGAAAATTGGAACTTTGTAAGTGAAGATAACAGGTTAGCGGTACGCACTGATTTTACAACAGATAACGGCACACATACGATAGAAGAAGGTAACGATGGTTATCAGATCGGCGATGCCTTCTTTGCCTACGAAGACTCGGCAACAGCAGATGGACAATCAGTGACTGTAACAGCTAATGCTGAAGAACTAGAGCAGGCAACAGGTCTAAAGGTATGGTTCAATTACCCCTCGTTTACTGATACTTTAGATCACGATCCAACTATTGGAATTGGTGATTTGTCAGCAGAAACTGGTGGACTTGGAGGCTTTTGCTTAGGTACGATAGCGATCATAGTCATTCCGTTTGCTGCTCTCTTTGCAGTTGCAGTTAGAAGACGCCATTAGAACAACTACAACAATTATCATCATCATAACCCTCTTTTATTTTTTTATTAAAAGTCATATGGAAAATCTTGTAGAAAAAAATAAATTATTTTAAGACTACTAGGTGACACAAATGGAACTCTTTAAGCTTGGAAGACTAAGCGTGCGAAAATTGATACTTTCAATAATAATAATTTGCTTTCTGGCACTAGGGCCAATTTCTTCAGTATATGGACAGAATGGTGTTCAAGCCCGTGTCGAAACTAGTGGACCAGCTATTGTGGCAACAGATGAACTTACCGTACAAGTGAATCCTGGACCTGTGCCGCATTTCTGGTATTGGTCTACTGATGGAAGCCAAGAT
>NZ_JAHPYX010000262.1:0-5537 GCF_019058535.1 Candidatus Borrarchaeum sp. | reverse complement strand
AGAGCATACTTAGAAACTTTCAGCCTTTTTTACTTTTTCACTTTTTGACAGCAATCGACAATACCTTGAGCAACCTATTTCACCGAAATTAAGAAAACAGTAATTAATTTTCTGGATTTATTGGAAAAGAAGGCTTGATTAGAGTCCAGATTTAATGCTATAGACTACGAAAGACTCTATAACTCAAAAATAAAGAAAAGTATGCGTTAAGCCTTAAAACCTTAAGGCCTTAAAATAAACTTTAGGTCTTCCTGGCTTTTTACCAAGTTTACTAAAACGTATCACTCGATCCTTTAGAATAAGTTTGATCAAGTGATCATATATTGTTGTACGAGGTAATTTTGTGAGTTTTACGATTTCCCCACGTGTCATAGGACCATGGTGTATAAGTAGGTCATATAAATACTCTTCTGTTGAGATTTGTAACTCACTTTTATCCCGACTATGCCGATAAAATTCTTTTTCCGTTTGATCCTTGGAAATTGTCGAGATTATTTTTTTGGAAACTATTTTTATCACCTACTTTACTATCGCGTCCATGTTTAAAACGTTTAGAGAGAGATAAATGAAAGTAAAATCATTATAGAAAGAAATCTATAGAGACCGAAAAGTATACAACGACCAAAACAAAAAAAGAATTTAAACGAGATTGTATAAGGGCAGCGAAACTCAGTTTTTGGAGTCAGGGAATTAAGAGCAGCATATATTGACAACTCTACTTTTAAAACTCTACTATTGCTTTAAATACTTAAAACGTCTTTTATGCGACTCAGCGCCTCTTTTAAATTTTCTCTTGTGCATGCATACGACATACGGACGTGACCTTCACCTATATTGCTACCAAAAGCATTTCCTGGTACTGTAACGACTTTTGCTTTTTCAATTAGATATTCTGAGAACTCTACGGATGTTTTTCCAAATGCTGAAATGTTAGGGAATGCGTAAAAGGTTCCGTTTGGTATTATACAGGAGATGTTTTCAATTGTATTTAATTCCTTTACAAAAAAATCTCTACGCCATCTATATTCATCTTTCATTTCCTTTATGCTTTCTTTTGGTCCTTTTAAGGCAGTTAATGCTGCTTTTTGAGCAAAACTCGGCGTTGTTACTGTTGTGAACATATGCGCTATATTAACAGCGTTTATGACTTCTGCATCGCCGCAAATATACCCAAGCCTCCATCCCGTCATTGAGAATGTTTTGCTGAAACCATTGACCAGTATTGTGCGGTCTGCTACACCTAATGACGCTATAGGGATGTGTTTTCCCTCATAAATAAATTTTTCGTAGACTTCATCAGTAACAATGAGAAGATCATTGTCTATTGCGATTTCTGCAATGCCTTCAAGCGTTTTTCTTTCAAACACAGCTCCAGTTGGGTTACAAGGACTATTTATGATAATCATCACTGTTTTTTTAGTGACGAGTTCGTTTAGAGTATCTAAATCAGGTTGAAATCCATTCTTTTCTGGACACGGATACCAGACGGGTTTTCCTTCTGCCATTCTAACATATTCAGGATACCCTAAAAAACCAGGATCGGGAACAAGTACCTCATCACCTTTCACGTACGCAAGCATGATATCATGAAGAGCTTCTGTCGCTCCACATGTAAGAACAATCTCAGATTCAGGTTTATAATCAAGGCCATACGCTTCATTAAGATAATCAGCAATAGCTACACGAAGTTCTAATGTTCCTGGAACTGGCGTATAATGTGTAAAATTATCATCTAACGCTTGTTTTGCTGCATTTTTGATATGTTCAGGTGTATCAAAATCTGGTTCTCCAATGCCTAAACTGATAATACCTTCTATTCCTTGTGCTAAATCAAATAATCTTCGAATTAAAGAAGGATTTATGTCTTTCATTCGAGTTGCTGGAGGTTTCATCTTAAACCACCTAAAGAGAAATTATTTTGAAACTGAGAACTATGATCTTTTGTTATTCTAATCTGACCTAATTATGAATCAAATCTAAATAATTCAGAAGATCAATCGATATCTTACTAAGTTGTGATATTTAAAACAATTACTGCTTCAGATTTATCTCATATTATTGGAGGTGTTGATGAAAAAATAGCTTGAAGTCCGTTTTATGCATTTCATTAAAATAAAATCAATGGTTTCGTAGTTTTATTTTATGAAATCAACAGCAACTACTTCTGCAACATTAAAAAACGTATGTCGTGAATAATAAAAAATTGAGATAGAAATGAAATTAAATAAGAAATTGTGGAAAAAAGATTTGAAGAAATACTTCTACTAGATCTTACCATGGCCAATTTCCGCCCGGATCCATTTAGTTGCCCTCCTAATAATTGTATTTACGTGCTTAAGAGCAATAATTTAGAATATTATTTAAGGACAACATATTATAGAAAACTATATCATCTTTAAAAAGAAAATAAGTCATTTAAATGACAGACATAGTTTGCAGAGACTAACGAAAGTATTAATTGATCCAAAAATCAATTAGATTTTATACGACAAAATTCTATCCAACGTATTAACTCTATGAAATTCGAGATTCCTACTTAATCATACCTTCTAGCAATTTATATAATGAAAATGAAAGGTAAAATAAAGGTGGTATGTTAGGCATACATTTCAGGGATTTCTTCAACATAAATGCGAATTGAGTCTCGTTTTTCTTTTATTGAAATCAACTTTTCTGTTAATCTTGCTAATTCTGCAAAATCATCCTGGATGTGATTGATAACATTTGCAACTCGTTTAATGGCCTCAAATAAGGCTTTTTGATTCTTGATCAGTACTTCTTGACCCTTATTTAGTTCTTCTAATTTTTTGTCGGAATCTTTTTTTAATTCAGACATTTTATACACCCTTTAATTAAAACATAAGTACTGAAAGATTATTTAGATCAAGGCTTTATTAGATTTACACCGCACCAAATAAGTAATTTATCAGTCTTATTGAAGGTTTTTGCGTAAAATTAAAAACTATGTTTGATAAAGCATTCAGAAAACACGAGATAAATCAAGATGTTATTTTCGAGAAAATTAAAAAAAATGTTTAGTGATCTGCTAGAAAAAGGAATATAATATTGCAACAAGGCTTAGTTTCGCCGTTATCGTTCAATTTCAAATATAAGCTTCACTCTAGCTCGATAAGCAACTATATTGTCATTTTCCATCTTGACATCGAATTCCTCGCATGAAACACGAACGATGTTCCGAATAGTTTTTTTTGCTTCCGTTACTGCGTTTTGAACCGCATCTTCCCAACCAGTTGTCGAATAGCCAACAAGTTCAATGATTTTAAACAGTTTATTAGTCATAATTATTCCCTCAGTTTGACTTATATGTAAGCCACTAACTCATATAGTTTTATTAAATGACATTGAAAAGCAATACAAGTGAATAAAAATGAAAAATCTTGACCTCTTAAAACGTTTAGTGGACGCTGATGCGCCTCCCGGTTTTGAAGAAGAAGTAAGATCGATTATGATTGAAGAACTAAAAGATTATGTGGACTCGATTGAAGTAGACGTGTTGGGGAATGTAATCCTGAAAAAAGAGGGTACAAATGACAAAAATAGGCTAATGATTGATGCCCATACGGACGAGATCGCTCTTATGGTTCGCTACATCGACGATGAAGGATTTATTTACTTTGATAAACATGGCTGGATAGATGACCGAATACTTCTTAGCCAATGGGTGAAAGTCCATGGAGAGACAACAAAGGTTCGTGGTGTCATAGGCATAAAATCAGCACATCTAGTGTCTAAAGAAGAAGCTCAAAAAACGATTCCCGCATCGGAAATGTGGATAGATGTAGGAGTACCATCGCGAGAAGAAGTACAAGAAAAAGGAATAGACGTAGGGGCACCAATTACCTTTAATAGATGTTTTTGCGATCTTGGGAATGGATATATATGTGCAAAAGCAGTTGATGACCGAGTCGGCTGTTTTGCTTTGATTGAAGCAATGAAAGAATTATCAAAAGATCAATTTGATTTCTCCATTTATGCAGTTGGATCATCTCAAGAGGAAATAGGGGCAAGAGGGGCAAAAACTGCAGCCTATGCAATTAACCCTCAGGCTGCTTTGATGCTCGACACAACACACGCAACAGATGCCACTCTTACGCGAAAAAAAGGAGCACCCACTGAACTTGGAAAAGGAGCTGCTATTAGATTTATGGATCGTTTGAAAACTGGGTTTACCGGCATTATGACTCCCAAAGTAATGCGTGATCTCTTAGTGAATGCAGCGAACGAAAACCAAATACCATATCAAATTGATGTTTCAGCTTTTACATGGACTAATGCTTCGACAATTCATTTAGCACGAGCAGGCATCTCGACAGGATCTTTACTGATCCCTAGAAGGTATGGCCATTCTCCTTCAGAAGTCACAAATCTTAACGATTTGCAAAGTGCGACCCGACTTCTAATTGCAGCTGTTAGGAAAATAGACAGTACATTTTTTGATCAACTCAACACGACTTTTTGATAAACTCAAAAAACCTTTTTATTTACTTTTACTCGTTAAATTATAGGGATCAAGAGGAATAGCTAAAAGTTTTAGAATATTAGGGGAGACCCAGAATAGCAATTTTTGAATTACTCGAAGAATCAACGTACAATGGGCTTATTGCGAATCTAATACTGGAGGAGCATGGAAAATTTTATCATTTACTTAAGGCACTTCGACACGAAAATTGGAGAGTTAAAGAAAATGTTATTAAAATTTTAGGCATTCTGAAGGATAGACGAGCGGTTTATCCTCTGATTGAATTACTAAGTGAAAACGAAAGAAATTGGATTCATAAGACAGTGATCGAAGCGCTTGGTGAAATTAGTGACTCAAGAGCCATTCCAGTAATAAAAAATGCATTAAGACACAAAAAGATAAGCATAAGAAGAAGAGCTGCGGAAGCACTCGGAAAAATCGCTGATAAAGCAGGTTTAAATCAACTTATCGTAGCTTTACAAGATGACGTGTTTGAAGTAAGGCGTACAGCATCTTACGCAATAGAAGAACTATGTAAAAGATGGGATATCTCGAAAGAAGATTTGACAGATACAATAACAGATGAAAATCTGAAACAGATACTGGTAAACTACAAAGAGGAAACATTAGAGGTAGTTGAAGAGAGAATTTTAGGTTTAGAAGAAAAAATTGAAGAAGTAATACGTACTCCTAATATAATTCCTATGCAAGAAATAATAAATAATGAAAGAAAAAAGATAAAAAAATTTTTGGAAAGACGAGAACATAATTACTCAAGAAATAAAGAATGACCACAACAAACAAACTATTTTAGGTAATAGGAACTTCTTCAGCAGGAACTCTGTACCCATGCTTAAGCATGATTCCCATCGTTTTGTCAAAATTATCTTTGAATTCATTTAGTCGTTTCATTGCATCTTCCTGCATTACTTTTGCAATTTTTGTGATAAGAACTTGTGTCTTCCCAAAAAGTTCTTTACCAAGGACTGTTAATTCTTTGATGTCATTTTCCCAGTCTTTAATTTCCATATTATTTACCTCCATAAATATGTAGAGT
>NZ_JAHPYX010000261.1:0-6392 GCF_019058535.1 Candidatus Borrarchaeum sp. | reverse complement strand
TTGCCTAGAGATATGCAGTATCCAACTATCAAGAAGATTCTTGAAAGGAAGCACAGCGAAGGTAAGGAGATCAGGGAGGAACTTGCTACTCCCTTTACTTTCAAAGCACGTTTCTATCCTGATTTTGGCGCTTGGAGAAACGGAATACTGCAACATATGGAACAAAATTACAATAAACTTGCTGTCAAAGAGTTGATCGACCAAATGCGCTCAACTGACTGAGCTTAGCATGGCATACTTTTTTTCTTTTCTTTTTTTGAAGTCCATTTATTAAATATCAACTCACATTATTTGTGAGATCTATGCCACGTAAAATTAAAGAAACTGCAGGAAAATCTTTAGTTATTGGAAAACTTCCTATTGGATGCCAATATTGTATCAAAGGACAAAAATTAGTACTTTTTGTGACTGGTCGTTGCAATAAGCCTAAGAATTGTTTTTGGTATTGCCCTTTATCTGAAAATAGAAGAGATCGTGATGTAATCTATGCGAATGAACTTCAGGTTACAGATGACATAGATATTGTCCATGAAGCTCAGTTGATGGATGCAAAGGGAGCAGGTATTACAGGGGGGGAACCACTTCTTTTCCCTCAGCGTGTACTTCATTATATTCATTTGTTGAAAGAATCATTTGGACGAAAATTTCACATTCATCTCTACACAAATGGTCTTTTCTTAACAAAAGAGTTATTTTCGCAATTAATTGATGCGGGATTAGATGAATTAAGATTTCAGCCATGTCAAGACATTTCTGATCAAATGAAATGGGCTGAAGAATATGAACTTGATGTCGGAATTGAGGTACCAGTAATTCCAACAGAGGACTACATTAACAAAATAAAATATTTCGTGCGGCTTTTAGAGAACATTGATGGATCATTTATAAATTTAAATGAATTTGAATTTACAGAATCACAAGCTAGTGAGTTAAAAAATCGAGGCTTCGTTCTCAAAAAAGGAACATTTGCTGCTGTTCAAGGCAGTGAATCCACAGCAACTGAACTTCTAGACTGGATCCTAATAAATAGCAATATAACGGCCCATTATTGCCCTATTATCACCAAGGATCAATATCAATTGAAGAATAGATTGCTACGGCGTGCAAAAAATGTTGCTAAACCTTATGAAAAAGTGACTGAGGATGGCCTTCTTTTAAAGGGCGTTATTGATGGTGACTTCTCAAAAGAAGCACTCAATAAACTTCGAAATAGGTTAATTCGTGAATTTAACGTTCCACCTAAGTATATTGGAATCAATCTACAGAAAAACAGACTTGAAGTTAATGGATGGATTTTAGAGGAATTGTCTTCAACACTTAAAGAAATGGGGTATAAATGTGGTATTGTTGAGGAATATCCTACTGCAGACATGTTAGAGGTTTTATATATCCCACTGTGAAAACTTATTTCATGTGAGAAAAATGAGCAAGAAACCCGTTCTAAGAGGCGATCGGGTCGAAATTATTTATACGGATGACATTTGGAAACTTCTCAAAGAGAAGAGGGGACGTGCTACTCAAATCATCGAATGCTTAAGCCACTCCAATATCCGCTCTTTTGTTCACGGAAGTGTTGCAAGAGGCTCTGTATCGCAGGAAAGCGATATTGATGTTGTCATCCCATATGTACTTAGTTCTTTTTCAGTTGAATTAGCTCTTCGTGAAGGTTTGGGTATTAATGCCTTTCAGAAGCGAGAAATTGTGCATGCTACACCATATCATACTCCAAAAGCTCATATAACTCTAGATAATCTAACAGTTGTTACATTTCCTTTAACAGCTTTGAGATCGCGGGAGCATGAATTTTATGCGTTTGGAGGAAAACTAGATTTAGATGGGTTAAAAACAGGAAAACGTGTACCAGGTGTTGACAAAAGACTGCTTTTAATTGAACCAAGCGCAAAGGGGCATTATGAATGGCCGATAATCGGGCGTGAGAGTGAAGCAGCTAGACTAATAGGGGTTAGCATGAATATTGTTGAAGAGCGCGTCAAGATCTTATTAAGACGTGATGATATTGGCCGTACTGGAACCTATCTAAAGCGCATGCTTCAAAGGGATGAAATATTTGAAGAAATATTCAAAAGAATAACAGATTCTGATCCTGTGGTTAGACGAAGAGTTCAGAAAGGCTCATAATTAAGGTCTACTAGGTTTTTTTTACGCTATCATCTATCCAGTCAAGATATTCTTTGCTACCTGCGATGATGGGAATTGCAATGACTTCAGGACACTCATAAGAATGGTTAACTTTGATTTCTTCAATTATTGATTCAATTAAATCTTTCCTTGTTTTGATCATTCCAAGTGCTTCTGTATCTCGATCAATTTTACCTTCCCACCAGTAAATCGATGCAACATCAAATACATTAACACAAGCCGCCATTTTCTTTCCAACTAATTCTTGTGCAATTTTTTCTGCTTCCTCTTGATTTGCGGCAGTAAAAATCATTAAACAATACTCATTTTGTATTCGATCACCACCATTTCTCATCTTAAGAGACTAGTTCGACCTAAAGTCTGATTATCAGTTCCATTTATTTGAAATTGCGCAAGGCATGGCATCTTAGAAGTGCAAATGTTTTTAAACGTAATTATATATTACTATTTCTTGCGACAGTGGTAGGCTCGGGGAGCTGGCCCTGCCCTGTAACCTGCAATGGGCCTTAGCAGGGAGCAGTAACCTAATGGGCAATATTTTCTTGCCTTTGTTGGTCTTGAATCCACGACAGTGAAGCCTCGCCTCATGGGACTGGCGGAGATGGAACATTCTTTGGAGGAAGGATGTCACTTTCTTTATGAGGCGAACCTGGCCAGGCCCGGAAGGGAGCAACCTAAACCTCGACGTTGAGTGCTCATGGGATCACGGGGTCGAGATCGGGTTTCAATAAGCCGCAATGGTAGGTAATATCCACCATTAGGAGCACTGTCGCACTTTATGCCGGGGTATCCTAGCCTGGTAGGGAGCAGGCCTGCTAAGTCTGTGACCCATGGAAGTTTCTTCTTCCGAGAAACTATGGATGGTCTCGAGGGTTCGAATCCCTCCCCCGGCGCCACTTAGTTTTTAGACTGACTTGTTTTCATTAAGAAGATCAATGTTACCTAATAACTCACATGCTTTGCACATTTGTCTCTGAGTTGGCTCTGCACAGTATTCACATGACCCAAGGATAATTGGTTGGCTTGACTGAAGTTGAAGTGCCTTACTGATTTTTTCTGAAGTTTTAAGAAGTGTGAAGAGAGTTCCTGGTCTTTTAACTTCCATTAAATTCAGGAAATTTCTTATATCTCCACGTAATGCTTCTATTGAATAAGGGCAAGAACCACCATGATAATTAAGTCCTCTATAATATGCGTAAAGCGTTAGTTCCTTTTCTGGGATTTCGCGAGCTGGCTTTACCCTAGGAATCATGCGGGAATCAATCATTTTAGACGACTTTAAATCACGTCCTAATCTCCAAATATCTCCTCGGATTAAGTTAATGAGAATTGTTTGAGCGATATCATCAAGATTGTGTGCTGTAACGATGATATCTGCATTAAGATTACGTGATACAATATTAATCGCTTTTCTTCTTAAAACACCACAATAAGTACATGCGGCCAGTCTTTTTTCTTTTAGGGAATCAGCTTTTTCAATGATTTGGTCCAAAGACGCACCAAAAACATCGTGAAAAGACCCGATTACATGTTCAATGCCTAATTGATTTGTATTTTCTTTAGCAATGGCAGTTGCATCCTCTCTATAATCTACTATTCCTTCATCTATAGTAACAGCTATCATCTCTGTGTTATGAAATTTTTCTTCTATCCCATGAAGAATATGTAACAAAGTGACGCTATCCTTCCCTCCTGACAAGGCAAAGGCTATCCGGTTGTTCTCTTGAAACATTTTGTGTTTCGAAATGGTTTTTCTAACCTTTTTTTCTATTGAATCAAGAAAACACCGCTTACACAGTTTTTGCCCCGAATGTTTTTGAAAATACACGGCTTTTTTGCCACATTCACATTGTTGCAAGTAAGCTCACACTCTTCTTGGTCTGCTCAAATATTTAAATTGATACAAGTCCCATATTAACAAAAGTTAGTATTATGTTGAGGAGAAGTACCATAAGAGCGAAAGATCTAATACCGTTTAGAATCACGTTTCCAATTATTTTAAAATTATTGAATTTTAGGCTGAAGTAACCAATGACTTCTGTTAGCATCCTATCTCCATCTAGGAAAAAGATGGGCAGCAAATTGAGCAGACCAATATTCAAAGTGAGTAGGAAAGTCCATTGAAGGAGTGTAAATAACTGAAGCGGGAAGAATGTACCTAGAAATCCAAAGCGAGAAGGATAATAATTGAACGTAAAAACTCCTAGATAACCTTTTGCTGGATCATCTGGTCGTGCACCGGTTTTAAATTGAATTATTCCTTCATCCGTTTCAAGTTCGATAGTCTCAAAAGCTTGAACATTTGAGAGAATATCAGAGAGTTCTTGTACATTTTGCGTCGGCATACCGTTGATAGAAAAGATAACATTACCTCGCTCAAGTATACCATCTGATGGACCCCCCGGAACTATATCTGTCACTAAGACACCTGTAGATTGGCCAAAAAGAGGTGCAATCAATAAGCCAAAATTTGTTAAAAGTAAGAGAACTAGAAATGCAGTTACAATATTTGAAAATGATCCTGCACCAAAAATACGTAATCTCGCGACTGGGCTGACACGCTTCACATCTTCTTCTTCAGGTTCAACAAAAGCTCCAGGAAGAATAGCAAGTAATAATAATCCTGCTGATTTTAAATTTACACCTTCAATACGTGCTGCAATTCCATGGGATATTTCATGTGTCAAAAGAACTACAGCCAGACCAAAAATAATAAAGGGAAGTGATTCGTTAGAAATCGTAATACCTGGAAGGAGTGGTAAAACCGGGCTGGCCTGAAGTGGTGCGAAGAAGAAATTGAGAAGATTTTGTAGGAGAACAATGATGATTTGAAGCATACCGAGAAACCCAATGACAATTCCAGCTGAAAATGCAATTTTCCACGCTGAAGGATATTTTTTCGCAAGTTTTTCAATAATAGATAATCTTGTAGTCCGATAAATCGCGATAAAAGGTCCAAGTTCAACGCCTTTATTTTTCAAATCAAAAACTTTGTAGGCGACATAGATGAACACCCAAATGATTAGAATGTAAATCGCTGCTTCTATTAATTGCCCTGAAACCTGCATCTATTTTACACCGTGTTTTCTAGATATTCTCCTTTACAAAGTATCCTTCAGCTTGAGGTTTTTAATCCAAATCAACATATTATCGTACTATTTGCAGCATCTGAAACCAAGTTTGGAATAAAAAGGTTTGCTAGCTATCCCTTCAAAATAAATAGCAGTTGAATTATATCTGTAGAACCATGCATTTTATTTCAAAATGTTTTTTGGGAGGTAGTATTTCATGCCCTCTAAGAAAAAGTCAAAAAGTTCGAAGAAGAAAGTAAAAGGCTTAGAAATAGTTAACCTCAAATCTGCTCCAGCATTGGACGTTGGTATAAATGGATTAACTTTGAAAGTCTTGAGCGGTGAAGGTTCTCCTACTCAAACTGAGAATTTAGTTGTCGGATATTTATTTTTAGAGCCTGGAGCCATAATAGAGAGTCATCATCATGATTATGAAGAATTTCAATACGTGCTATCTGGGACAGGCACCTTAGAAGACGCAAAAGGCAAAAAAACTGAATTACGACCTGAAATGGGTTTTTATTGTCCTAAAGGCCCCGAAGGCGCACATACTATTACAAATACATCCGATTATCAGTTAAACATCTTATTCATTCATTCAACTGCCGAAGGCGGCAAAATGCCCACACTTTCGTGGAGCAAAGGTTGAGAATTAAGTCAAGTTGGGTGAAATTATTGGATGTTCAAGAAGCGATTTTAAGAAGACGTTCAATTCGCTCATTCACAGATGAAGATATTTCAGACGAGGATGTGCGTCAAATAATTGAGGCTGGGACATTTGCACCATCTGCGGGAAATTGTCAACCATGGGAATTCTTGATCGTCCGTGATAGGATTACAAAACAAAAACTTGCTGAGGCTGCATTAGGACAGAGGTTTGTGTCTCAAGCACCAGTTGTGATAGTCGTTTGTGCTAACATAAAACGATCAACAAGCAGGTATGGTTCGCGAGGACAAGAGTTGTATTGTATTCAAGATACAGCGGCTGCTATTGAGAATATGCTATTGATGGCAGTGTCAAAAGGACTTGGGACCTGCTGGGTTGGCGCATTTAATGAAGTATTGGCGAAAGAAGCCCTTGAACTACCTGTTGGTATTCGACCTGTGGCCATTATTCCACTAGGTAATCCTGCTGAAACGCCAAGAATGCCAAGGCGAAGA
>NZ_JAHPYX010000025.1:0-15537 GCF_019058535.1 Candidatus Borrarchaeum sp. | reverse complement strand
GTGTTACTGGGGATTAAAGATCTTTCAAAGTGACTATTCGTTTTACAGCGTGTTTTATACCACCGTGGAATGGTCAAGAAAACCGTTCCTATCAGCTTTTCTTTATAGCCTATCCTATCATGTTTTTGGCATCAATTTATTTGCCGCTCGATTTATTTCAGCTATTTCAGGGATAGTTTCAGTGTTTATTCTGTGGAAACTAACCAAGGAATTGTATAATGAGTGGCTAACGGCTCTTATTTCTGCATTTCTCTTGAGCATTTCTATATTCCATGTCTGGTATAGTCGACTCGCAATGCAAGAAGCATTATTGACATTACTCGTAACAACATCAATTCTTGCATACTATATGGGCATTAAGCAGGAGAATGATGTCTTCCTACTGCTTGGAGGAGTGTTTCTTGGCCTTGCAATAAATACCAAGCAAAACGGTGCTATAGCCTTCATAATCATAGTTCTATTCCTCGTCATAAACCGAAACTATCGTTATGTATTCAAGAATAAATTTTTCTGGGCATCATTGGTAGTCGCTATAGTCATTCATTCTCCATATCTCTATTGGGCATTTACACATAATTTTGACATTTATAGGTCACCAGGTAGGGTTGATGTTGATATTACAAGATTATTTTCAGCATCGGAAATCTATTTACGAATTATTTATCTAGTTTCGTGGATTCAAGATTTTCTTGGATGGCCTTTACTCATTCTTACATTACTTTTCATCCCTGTATTGTGGTTACGCAGGAAGAATGATGATACCCTAATCTTAATTTGGATTGCGGTAGTCCTCGTATCTTTCTGGCCTGCAGTCCGATTTTATCCTCGATATCTCATGCCTGCGGTTCCCAGTATCTACATTGCAAGTAGTAGAGTAATTACAACTCTTATTGAGGAAGTGAAAAATCTTCGTACTACAAAACAGCGGCAAATTATTGTAAAGGGTTTAATACTACTTTTCGTCTTGATAACTGTCTTTGATACATCGACATATCTTTATGGAACATTAACACAGCCCTCTAAAGAAGAAAGGTTACCAAACGCTGTAAAACAGCAATTCATTGAATCCAGTTCTTCTGGATATGGACTAGATGAGGCAGTACAATTCTTAGAAGAAAATGATTTCTCACAAAATACGGTTATTGTTACCCTTCCATATTTCAAGTGGTCAATTGCCTTTTTAACAAAAGATTATTATCCAGCGATTTACGATATCACGCTAATTGATGGATACTTTGCTGGGGACACTGAGAGCAAACCTATTATTGATGACAATGTGTGTGTTTTCATAATTCGAAATTATGAAGAGGAATATAATCGTTATAATTATTCTCGAATCAGCGAAATTCCGAATACTGACTTAGAAAAGATAATTTACGTAGATGGTAGCCCAGAAGTCCACATTTTTGTAAAGAGTAAATAGTGTTCTGAAATATCTTCAAACTGAGAATTCAATTCCCTAGAAATATCAGAGGTGTATCACATCCAGATCGGATGGTACAATAATCTTACCATCGAAAAAAGTTCTTGCTTGCGCAATTAACGATGCTTTCTCCTTGAAATATTTCTCTGGCCAGTGTATTAACACCAACGCTTCTTTTATACCTGCCTTTTTTGCAAGCTTTCCTGCGTCTCCAGGAGTAGAATGTCCGTATTTATGTGCCAACTCCTCCATTTCATTTGGAAATGAGGCTTCGTGAATCAGCACATCACAACCGCCTGACAGATTTTCAATTCTTTCATTTGGTCGCGTATCACCAGAATAGCATATACATGATGCTTCAGCGTGAATCCGATACGCCATACTTTGTATTTGGTGATCTGACTCTATTGCAGATATAGCATCGTCAATCATGCTTCCTCCAATGATTTCGGTAAAATTTAAGTCAAATGTTAGAGCATGAAGAGGGGTATTCATCAATTCTAAAAGAGAAATGGTGAAGTCTTGAATTCCTTCAGGTCCTATTATTTCAAGCGGTAGTTTTCTTTCATTTTGCCACATCGTCCAGATCAAACCAGGGAGACCAGATACATGATCTTGATGAAAATGTGTAATACAAATTCGTTTAATCTCGTTTAAATCATGGTTCATTTGTAATAACCGTTGTGTGACGCCTTCTCCAGCATCTAACAGCAAATCTGTATCAATAAGGATTGAAATGTTTACTCGATCCGCTGTTATCATACTTCCGCTTGTACCCAGAAATGTGATTTTCATCAAATCACCTCAAGGAGATTGCTTCTCTTTGAAGGGAGAAGAATTATTAATTTAAATACTTTGCCAACATTTACTTGTAGGCAGTCTGTATGTTATGGAAAAACCAAGATTAGAAAACGTTAGGTTACCGGTTGAAATACGACTCTCGTTTTAATTTATTTAGCTGGTCTTTTCTTGAGAAACATAATAACTCAAAATCTTGACAGTCTTATACATGAAAAGTATAAATGTGAAATATTTGCATATATACATTGATACGAGAGTACAAGAAAAACGTAATATTCTTGGGAGTAAAAATATCGCTTTAGGAGCGTAACGGGGAAACTTATAACATATTTGGGAGGGCGAAAGCACAAGCCAAGATACTACAAATAGAACCTTATTCTTTCAAGTACATCCTATTTAACTGTCAGATCTATGAGGATTTAAGACATGACTAACAAAAATCCTGACCTTACGGAGTTTGAACGATTAGAGAAGGCACTTAAAGAGAGTGAAAAGAAGTATCGCTCACTTTTTGAAGATTCCAAAGATGCAATTTATTTTACTACGCGAGAGGGCACGGTTGTCGACGCCAACAAGGCTGCGATGGATTTGTTTGGATATACTAAAGAAGACCTACTCCATGTGAATGTTATAGATACGTATGAAAATCCAGCTGATAGGCTTAAGTTTCAGCAAGAAATAGAGGAAAAGGGTGCGGTTAGAGACTATGAGGTAAGGCTTCATGGGAAGAATGGGAAGGTGCATGCCTGCCTGCTGACTACGACTGTGTGGAGGGGCAATGATGGAAGCATCCTAGGATATCAGGGAATCATCCGCGATATTACCGAGCAAAAGAGGCTTGATAAGGCATTAAGGGAATCGGAAGAAAAACTCAGAGACCATGCCGAAAACCTAGAAAAACTTGTTGAAGAAAGAACTTTGGAACTTAGGGATTCAGAGGAACGCTATCGAGGGTTATATGACTCATCCATAGACGGTATTGCCTCTACGAATATGGATGGAAACATTATAGAGTGCAATCAAGCCTTTTCTGATATGTTTGGCTATCCTAAGGCAGAAATTAAACGAATGAATTATCTAGAATTCATTCCTGGTAAATGGCGAGACATTGTCGCACGAATCATTAGCGAACAAATACTCCCAAGGGGGTTTTCAGACGTACTTGAAATAGAAGGCTGCAAAAGAGACGGACTAATCTTTCCTGCCTCTGCAAGAATATGGGTCATTAAGGATGAAGACAGCAGGCCTGCTAGAATGTGGATTCTTGTCCGTGATATTACAGAACGAAAAAAACTGGAAGGGAAACTGAAAGCATATACTGAAAAACTCAAAAGACTTGATGAAGAGCGAGCTGAAGAACTGAGACGAAAAACTGTAGAACTTGAAGCCCTCAACAAAGAACTTGAGGCTTTCAGTTATTCTGTGTCGCATGACCTGCGTGCACCTCTTAGGAGTATTGACGGTTTCAGCAAAGCGTTATTAGACGACTATATAGACGTATTAGATGCAGAAGGAAGTGATTATCTTCAACGAGTTCGTAAGGCGACCAAACGAATGGCAGAAATCATAGATGAGTTACTGGCATTGGCAAGGGTTACACGTACCGAAATGCACCGTGAGAAAGTTGATCTAAGTAAAATGGTGCAGGAAATTTTGACAGAACTACAAGAATCACAACCAGAACGTCAGGTAGAGTTCATTGTTGCGCCAGGATTGGTAGCGGATGGTGATGCGAGACTTCTCAGCTTAGTTTTTGATAATCTTCTAGGAAATGCTTGGAAGTTTACTGGAAATAAGTCAAATGCAGAGATAGAATTCGGAGTTACTTGGAAAGGGATCGATAGGGTGTTTTTTGTACGAGATAATGGAGCAGGTTTCAATATGGAATATGCAAACAAGTTATTTGGAGCTTTCCAGCGTCTTCACTCACCAGAAGAGTTCCCAGGAATCGGCGTTGGACTAGCTACCGTGAAACGCATTATTAATCGTCATGGAGGCCGTGTATGGGCTGAAGGCGAGGTGGGTAAAGGCGCAAGTTTCTATTTTACTCTATAATTAAATGGAGGAAAAAGTATGGATAAAGAAATAATCCTTTTAGTGGAAGATAATCCAGATGATGTACTTTTGACCAAGAGAGCATTCAAGAAAAGTAATATTTTAAACGAATTGGTAGTAGCTAACGACGGTGTTGAAGCATTGGATTATCTTTTTGGTACTGGCGCCTATAAGGGTCGGGATTTGAGCATTATGCCAGTACTTATTCTACTGGATCTAAGATTGCCTAAACTTGATGGTATAGATGTACTAAGGCGAATTAGAGATGATGAGAGAACAAAACTTATTCCTGTAGTTATTCTAACTACTTCAAAAGAACAAAAGGACTTAATTGAAAGTTATAGCCTTGGTGCCAACAGTTACATTCCCAAACCAGTAGATTTTGACCAATTTGTTCTAGCAGTGCGTCAACTGGGATTATACTGGGTACTTTTAAATGAACCGCCACCAGTAATAAGGAGGGATTAAATGGGATTACCGCTCCGCGTTTTGATAGTTGAAGATTCAGAAGATGATGCTACATTATTGGTGCGTGAACTAAGGCGCGGAGGATATGAACCGACCTTTGTACGAGTGGATACACCTGACGCTATGAAGTCTGCACTCACTAACCAAATATGGGATATTGTTATCTCTGACTATGTTATGCCGAAATTCAGCGGTATCGCTGCTTTGAAACTATTTCAAGAAAGTGGAATCGACTTACCATTCATTATCATGTCAGGCAAGATCGGGGAGGATTTTGCGGTAGAAGCTATGAAAGCTGGTGCTCATGACTATATCGTAAAAGGTAAAACGGCGCGACTTATTCCCGCAATTCAAAGGGAGATGCGAGAGGCAGAGGTGAGAAGGGGACGTAAACGGGCTGAAGTTGCTTTGGAAGAGATCGCAAGGAGATTTCGAAGAACATTTGAAGCTATTCCTGATCCTGCATACCTCTGGGGGCGACAATCAGATTGGCGCATAATTTTAACTCAGGCTAACAAGGCAGCCTATGATTTGACAGAAGGTGAAATCGGAGATTTTATCGGTACTGAGGTGGAGAAGTTATATCATGGAATGGTAGAGAAACTCAATCTTGCAATGGACACCGGAAAAACTCAAAGAGAGGAAATGTTCCTTAAACTCCCTACTGGAGAGGAAAGATGGTTTCTTGTTGATCACGCGAAAACTGATGAAGATAGTGTTCTGACAATCACTAAGGACATTACTGATCACAAGAAAGCTGACCAAGCTCTTCGTGAGAGCGAAGAACGATACAGGTCACTATTTGAAGATTCCAGAGATGCGATCTATATTATTACGCGAGATGGTTATTATATCGACGTAAACCAATCTTTTGTGGAACTCTCTGGATACACGAAGGAAGAAATACTTAAACTCAACGTCTTGGAATTTTATGTTAATCCCGCTGACAGACTTAGATTTCAACACGAAATTGAACGCAATGGATCTGTTAGAGATTTTGAAGTCAAGTTTCGTAAGAAGGATGGAACAGAAATTAATAGCCTACTCTCTTCAACTGTAAGGACGGACAGTGACGGAAGTGTTCTGGGATATCAGGGCATTGTTCGTGACATTACCGAGCGCAAAAAAGCTGAAGAGGCACTTCTTGAGAGTGAAGAAAGATATCGTTCCATTTTTGAAGCATCAAGAGACATGGTCTATATCAGAACCAAAGAGGGAAATTTTGTAGACATAAACCCAGCTGGGTTGAAAATGTTTGGCTACACCAAAGAAGAAATGCTTAATTTGAATGTCATGGAACTTTATGTTGACCCTGCAGATCGAATCAAGTTTCAGCAAGAAATAGAGCGAAATGGGGCAGTCAAGAACTTTGAAGTGAAACTCCGAAAGAAAGATGGGACTGAAATAGAATGTCTGGCTACTTCGACTGTGAGATTGGACAGAGATGCCAATATATTGGGATATCAGGGCATCGTTCGTGATATTACCGAAAGTAAGCAAGAAGAAGAAAAGATGAAACGATATACTAAAGATCTTGAAAGGATCGTTGACGAGAGAACGGGAGATTTAAAGGAAGTGCAAAGACTGTTGTATAATATTTACTATAAACTATCCTAAGTTTTTTTAATATCAACATTGATGAACCTGAATGGCTGTTATAGTTCACTTATCAATTAAGCTCATTTAGTTTTTTTTAAAGGCCACCAACTCTGCAGGATTCTTGCCATCACATACAGAATTCGACTCTCTAAAGATTATATGAAAAGTATAAAAGTACGGAAAACGCACAGTATCTTTTTGTCATAATTATACATTACTAATTGTAAATTTGGAGGGGAAATATATGGCAGAAATATTAGAAAAAATCCCTGCTGAGACTAAGTGGGCAATAACCTCTAATGTCTTAGCCAGTGCCTTAGTAGTACGAGGAGAAAAGGTCATAGCACCTGTTTTGGGAAAATTAAAATGGCTAGAGATAAACAATGAAGTCTATGGTGAAGGCGGTAAACTTATGTTTCCACAGATTAAAGAAGAATTTAAATTTCCAGTAGGAGATGCAACAGAAGCCGCTAAATTTGCCATGCTCGCCTTAATGTTGCTGATGGGACCTGAAACAGAAAGTGAACTGATCGAGGCAACGCCTGAAAGAGCTGTAGTCAAGACAACAAAATGTCCATTTTGGGAAAGATATCAGGAGAATGAGGTAAATCCTGAGCTTATCCCATGCGAAATAGGACATCAGGCGTTTTGTGAAGAAGGATTTAAGACAATAAATCCCAACATAACTTTCAAACTTGTTAAGGCACGACCAAGCGGAGAATCATACTGCGAAGGGATCTACGAGTTTAAGGCAGAGTAAACCTTTAACTTTATGAATTTAATCAGTTAATAATGGCAGAGGGAATGATTAGGCTATGGAAAACAATTTTGTGGTGATTAGAGGCGAAAAATATTACGTAAAAAACGGCATGCTAAACCTTAGCAGGAAAGAAATTACTGATCTCACAGAGATCAAGGGATTGGAGTCCCTGACTAATCTCCAAGAACTTACTCTTAGTTGGAATCAGATAGAAGATACCGAGGGATTAGAAAAAGTCACGAGTCTCCAACGACTAGACCTTACTGGGAATCAAATCAAAGAGATCAGCGGATTGGGACATCTCAAGACACTCCAGATGTTATTTCTTGGACATAATCAGATAGAGGAACTTAGTGGACTGGAACGTCTATCTAACCTACAAAAACTAGAACTTTTCGATAACCCGATCAAAGAAGAAGAAAGAGTCTTACTAGAACGCCGTGCGCAGGATATTGTGAAATACACTCAAGAAAAAGCAGAAGGAAAAGCAGATATAGGATGTGTGACATTTCAAGGGGAACTTCATTATGTAACAGATGGCATTTTGAATCTATACAAGAAAAGAATTACTGATATCTCTGAAATTGGGGGGTTGGAGCACCTTTCTAATCTTAAGGAATTACATCTTCATAATAGTTTCATTGAGGAAATCAAAGGATTGGAGCATTTAACCAACCTGCAGGAATTAGACCTTCGCTGGAATCAGATCGGAGAAATCAAGGGATTGGAAAACCTCACTAATCTCAAAGCACTACACCTTGATCGCAATCAAATCAAAGAGATTGCAGGATTAGATAATCTTACTAATCTCCAACACATTTGTCTAAGTAATAATTTAATAAAAGAGATCAAGGGATTAGAGCACCTCTCTAATCTTAAAATATTATGTCTGCATGATAACTATATAGAAGAGATCAAGGGATTAGAAAATCTCAAAAATCTAGAAAAATTAAGCATTGGTAATAAGATACGAGAAATCAACGGATTGGACCCCCTCACTAATCTCAAAGAATTAAGTCTTTGGAATAATCAGATAAAAGAGATCAATGGTTTGGAATCGCTCGCTAATCTCCAAGAACTTAATCTTCGAGGAAATCTATTAAGAGGCTATGAAAGAGAGTTAATTGCACGAGATGCTCAAGAAATTGTGAGCTACTGTCAAGAAAAGGCAAAAAAGGATAAGCCTGGATTACTAAAGAGGCTATTTGCGTACTAGAATGAATTAAAGTAAGTATTACACAAAAGAGCAGTATTTATTATCCCAGGATTTAGTGTTCTAAGAATTTTTTCTTTTATATTCAACAATTCTCGAAAACCTGCTATAAGGTGATTACCTGAAATCCTCCGCATATATTTTCGTCAATTTGAGTCCTGAAGTAGGCGAAGATTCTCTGGAAGATCTAAGAAATTTGAAAATAGTCCGAGAAGTTTCACTTATTCTTGAGCCCTTTGATTTGGTAATCAAAGTCGAGGGGGAAAATAAACAGGAAATTGATGCTTTTGTAAGCAATTTGAAAGAGATGCATGGCTTTAAAGAAATCTTGTTGTCACCAACTCTTAAAACACTAAAGAGAAAAGCTGGAACAAGACGGATCGACATGGCGGAGTTGTCCCTTAGGGAACGCATAACCTCTTTTGATGAAGTTTTAAGAGGTTACACAAAAGAAGAAGCTATAGAAGAAGCAAAACGTTGCCTTCGTTGTAAAAAACCGTCTTGTGAAAAGGGATGCCTTTTAGATCTTCCTATTTCTTCCTATCAAGAAGATTATGATGCACGTGGTTTTGTGGGTCTTATAACTGAAGAGCGGTTTGAGGAGGCGTACCGTCTTATACTAACTAAGTGTGCATTACCTGCCACACTTGGGCGAATATGCCCTCATCCTTGCGAAGATAACTGTCTCTTAGGAAAAAAGGGAGACCCCCTCGCTATATGTAGACTTAAGCGATTCGTTGCCGATTATATATATGAACAAGAAAAACTAATGAAAGCGAATACGCGAGATTTTTATGCTGAGTTAATTAAAGGAATTGAAAAAAAAGATCAACGAGTTGCAATTATTGGATCTGGACCTGCTGGATTAGAAGTAGCCTATGAGCTTATAAGATTAGGTTATGGTGTAACTATTTTTGATAAAATGCATGCTTTAGGAGGCATGTTATATTGGGAACTTCCTTATTATCGCTTACCAAAAACTGTGCTTCAGAAAGAGATCAGTAATTTGCTGAGTCTTGGTATTGAGACAAGGTCTCAAATACGAATCGGTAACATGGATGATCTCTTCACACAAGGCTATGCTGCTGTTTTTATTGGTGTAGGTGCCCCTATTCCAAGAAAACTGGGAATTCCGGGAGAAGATTTAGAAGGAGTATATCCTGGCGAACTGTTTTTAAAAGATGTGAATCTAGGGAAAGAAGTTGATTTTACAGGAAAGAAAGTAGTTGTAGCGGGCGGCGGGAATACAGCAATAGATTCCGTAAGAACAGCATTACGGCTTGGAGCAAAAAAAGTATCTCTTGTTTATCGAAGAAGCCGACGTGAAATGCCTGGCCATGTACATGAAATTATAGAAGCTGAAAAGGAAGGAATTCTCTTCTATTTTCTTGCCTCACCAGTACGTCTCATGGGAGATAACAAACTTGAAATGGTTGAATGCGTTCGAATGAAACTTGTGGAGACCGATGAGAGCGGAAGAAGACGTCCTATTCCAATTGAACATTCTGAATTTCTGTTAGAAACAGATGTGTTTATACCCGCAATTGGAAGAACTCCTGATACTGGATGGTTAAGTGACATAAAACTAACAAAATGGGATACCATCGTAGTAGATGAAAATGGTGCCACGTCATTGATAGGAGTATTTGCTGGCGGAGATGTAGTTAATGGTGCTTCAACATCCGGAGAAGCAATGGCAAGTGGAAAAATAGCAGCACAAGGCATTCATGCGTATCTTCAACAAAAATCTTAATTGAACGATCTAGTTACTTTTTTACATTTTGTTTTCATCCGTCTTTTATTTCTCTAAATTCGATGATAAATTCGCAATACTGATCTCCTCTTAGCATTGATTGACCTCCAGTATATCAAAAGATTAATGAGTAAGTAAGATGAATTCCTCGCAATGTTAAGACTTTAGTAGCGTATCAAATCGCATTTGTCCATTCAAGAAAGTGTGAGCTACTTCTTGCAAGAAAGTATAAAAGTCATATCTTAGTATAACTTGGAGGTGGAGAGGACTCAAAGTGAGTGAAGTAGTTAAAAAAATCCCAAAGGCTTGTCATTATATCTATTTCCACATTGATGATGATAAAGAAATCAACGAAGTCTGGAATTATCTAACAAAAGAATATGAAAAAGACACAGATGGTGTAGTTTGCACACTAGAACCTACAGCAGATTCGACTATTTCCATTTCTCTTGCAACTGGAGATGAATACGGAGCATATCTCTCTTGTTTCGAAGATGTAGCTACAATTGGAATGTTATTCTATTCAGAAGACACGACCCTGCAGGGCATAGACGATAAGAGAAATCAACTAGATAATTTATTGTCGTCTCAAATCGGTGAAGCAACTGTTCTGATAGTAGATAAAGAAGATCAACTTAAAGTTGCGAAGGAAAAGTTTTCAGAATTTGAATCTGTCGAAAGTGGACTATCTTTTGGAAAGTTGTACCATTTTTATGACGAAGACAGGGGTTTTTATTTCTGTCTTCCATTTGAAAAGGATCCACTTTTTGATTTTCTAGTGGAAGAACTGCCGCTCTTTGATGCAAGTTTTCAAAGTCTTGATAAGAAGGTTAAATACTTCCAAGATCAATTACGATTGATGGAACAAGAAAGGGTCGCAGCGGATAAATTTGTGAGTAAGTTGCTCTACGCCGGAATTGGGAAAAAAGAAACAGATGCGGAAAGAATTGACGTTTTAGAAAAAGAAATTGACGATCTATCACAACTTTATGAAAAAATTGCAAATTATACATATATGATTAAAAATGCGGTTCTTACCGTCAGAAATGACTTACTAAAGTTAGATGAAGGTTTAGCCTCGTTTTGTATTGAAAGAAGGTTGGAATCACAATATATCCAAATGAATAAAAAATTTCAGGATCGACTGGAAACAGAAGGAAGTCTTCTTTCTAACACTCTAACTGGCATTAAGACGGCGATCGACATCGTTGACACAAAAGTGGGCCTTCAAAGGGGTAAGGAGAGCTTAACACTTCAACAACAAACCCAACATCTTCAAGAAGAAGGCACATCGATGCAAATGGCCACAAGTATGATTGAATTTGTGCTAGTATTCTTTTATTCGTTAGAATCGTGGGAAATACTGTCAAGTCATGAAATATTTTCTCTTATACCGGTTACGCTCAAAATAGGGCTCATCGGATCATGGGCGTTCATGGCAGTCATAGCCACACATTTCCTCGCAATGAGTTGGAGGGAAAACTGGAAATTAAATAAAGGTGTTGTAATTTCGTTTGCAATCCTGATTGCGATCCTAATATCCATAATCCTTATTACACAGTATTATGCCGGAGTAGCAGCACACGCAGCAGACGCAGCGAATGGCCATTGAAGAAAAGAAAAGAGAATTGAAGAAAATTAGTTTTTACAGAAGTATGTAATGCTGGGTCCTTTTTTATTACTTCATTAGTTTTCAGGTCTTTGAACTTTTCCATTCCCTATTTACTTTATTGTAGTTCAAGGCCATCTGATGGACTCGCTAATACTTCTCATGCTATTACCTTGCGGACCTTTTACAGTTAGTCTTTTCATGTTTCACGTATACATTATACGATAAAACGTACAATCTTTTCCTTTAGACGTATTATTGCTCCACACAAAATATATAAGATCAAAGATATATGTTCAAATGGATTTAGTAAACTATAGGAAACTTGAACAAGGCGGAATGCTTCTCTTGTAGCGAGGGGAGCACGTTCTTGTGCATGAGACTGAACCCGAGAGGTCTGACGCCTTCTAAGACGGGAATGGATGACAGGCAGGGGACGAGAAAGGTCACACCCACAAACACGAAAAAGAAAAAAAGTTAGGTATATCCGTCCTTAACAAGGTTGTTTGTAAAAACAACCTTTTTTTTATTATTTCATCAGTTTCAAAGCAGCTAGCCTTCGTTTAAGTACCTTTTCGTGTCCTTCTTCGTCTTTTGCCAATTGTTCAAAGAAAGCACGCGTTTCAGGGTCTTCCGCCATTTCTGCCGCCTTTTTATAATCTATTTGAGCCTGTCGTTCGTCTTTTATGGCTGTTTCAATTGTTTTGATAAGTTCTTCTTTAGCACCCAATTTTATCACTCCAGTAAATTCATCCCAAATCAAGTTTTTCGTTCTTTAGAATGTAAGAATGAGAAAAACAATTTTTTATTATGGACCTCACCTTTTTAAAATCTTTTTGATAGCGGTCTTAAGGCATTTTTTGAAATACTTCGCCCCCTCCAATGCCGCTAGTTTCTATGGATAATAGTGATCAAATATATGACTGGATGCCTCTTGCTTACTCGACTTTTAGAGAAATAAGTAATTACTGTGATCTTTGAAAAAGTATTTAAAATTTACATATGTAAATTTTACATAGTTCAGCTTAACATATTCAACCAAGTGGAAAGACGTGATAAAAGGCGTAAAAAAATGCTAGAAACAGAATGTAAACGATTGTTCCTTTCTGGGAATGAAGCGCTGTGTGAGGGGGCTCTTTATGCAGGATGCGACTTTTATGCAGGATACCCGATTACACCCGCGTCAGAAATCATTGAAATTTTATCTAAGCGCATGCCGGCATTAGGAAGAGTATCGATGCAACTTGAAGACGAAATAAGTTCACTCGCGGCAGTCATTGGGGCATCTCTAGCAGGGGCAAAAGCAATGACGGCTACTTCTGGTCCTGGTGTGTCTTTAATGTTAGAGAATTTAGGTTTGGCGGTTATGTGTGAGGTTCCGCTCGTTTTAGTAAATATTATGCGCGGGGGTCCAAGTACAGGGCTGCCGACAAAACCGGCACAGGGAGACGTTATGCAGGCTAGATATGGATCTCATGGAGATTATGAACTTGTAGCATTGATTCCTAATTCTGTACAAGAATCATTTGACTTAATAATAGATGCATTTAACATATCAGAAATGCTTAGGACTCCTGTAATCCTCTTATCTTCGGCAGATGTCGCACATATGCGAGAGACGGTTTTCATTCCTGAAGAAGGTACAATTCCTATAATTAATCGAAGAGTACCTTCCAAAGAAAAGACTGATTTCAAACCTTTTGATAACAACTCACATGATTTAGTACCACCTATGCCTATTTTCGGTTCAGGTTATAACACACATTACACGGGTCTCACACATGACGAATATGGTTTCCCTTCTGATGACCCCGTAGTTCATACCAAATTAATTGAACGTCTTAAGAATAAAATTACAAATAAAATCGATGAGATTACAAAAATAGACACAAAATATCTAGAAGATGCTGAATTAATTGTCATCTCGTACGGAAGTCCCTCAAGAGCAGCTCTTCAAGCAATTATGGATGCTAGGAATGAAGGACTAAAGGTTGGATATATTCGCTTGATTACTCTTTGGCCATTTCCTCTAGATATACTTAAAAAACTGTGTGAAAGTGCCAATAAACTTCTCGTGTTAGAATTAAACATGGGTCAAATTGTAAATCAAGTTCGTTTGCTTGGTAACGAAAATGTTTACTTCTATCCTAAACTTGGGGGCACATTATATACACCCATTGAAATTTTGTCAGAAATACGGCGGTGTCTGAAAAAATGATGGAAACAGCTCAAAAAGAAACTAAAGAACGGGAAAAACACCCACTTCAGAAATATTTCAGAAAAGAACGTTTCCCAACAATGTTCTGTCCTGGTTGTGGTAACGGAATTGTTATGAGTGCTGTTATGCGGGCAATTGACAACCTAACAAATTTTAACGTCGACAACACGGTTTTTGTGTCAGGTATTGGTTGTGCAGGGCGTATTCCCGGTTATATTTTAGCTGATTCTGTACATACTACACATGGTAGAGCGATACCCGTAGCTACTGGCATTAAGATGTTCAACCCAGATTTAGAGATAGTTGTTTTTGGCGGAGACGGAGACATTACCGCCATAGGGGGCAATCATCTTTTACATGCGGCACGTCGCCACATAGATTTAACTGTTGTGTGCGTAAATAATCTCAACTACGGACTCACTGGTGGTCAATTTTCTCCCACAACACCCGCTGGGGCATCTACTTACACCACACCTTATGGCAATATAGAAGGTTTTTTCGATTTTGCAGAACTTGTATCTCTTGCAGGGGCTGCGTATTCAGCACGATGGACAACGAACTACCCCCGTAGAATTACGAAGAGTGTTGAAAAAGCTCTTCTCAAAAAGGGTTTTGCATACGTCGAAGTGGTTTCACAATGTCCAACTTCTTTTGGAAGGCATAATGTATCCGCAAAGCCAAAAGAACTCATGGAATGGCTTAAATCAAACTCAATTCGTGTTGACGAAGTTAGAGATCAGTGCATGTCAAGAAGTGATGTCGAGGGCAAACTTGTTATTGGTGAGTTCATAGATGTTGAGTTACCAGAGTTGACCGAAGAATATAAAAAATTAATCGAAGGCATAAAAGACGGCACAATAAAAGCTAAGAAGCCACGATTAGATTGGCTCGAACTAGCGATACGTGCATAATATTAAACTCCTCTTTCCTTTCGGAAAGGTTTTTCTCGCAGATATCAGCTAGACTTTTTATACGTTTTAAATTTCAAAGTATAGAAAGTCATACTCTTTTTATATGATTTTTCGGATTACCATTACGTGAGAGAATCACCTGTAAGAAGCATGATGATTAAAACCTAGGACTCTGAGAGGACAAACAATGGCTGATAAAGTTAAAGACGTCCCCCGCAAGCTATTGGATGGCTATCTTAAAAAGTTGGAAACACAAGGAGAAATAGATTCTGCCTTCATACGTGAGTCTGTATGGAACGCCAATTGGAAGGAAGAATTACAAACATATCTTTCTTCAAAATCTATGCAATTCTTAGAAAATATTCGAACTATGGATGAATTACTTGAAAAAATAAAAGAGGTTAATATGAACATAGTTGAAGGAAAACTAAGTGCAGAGATGGCAGAAGTCTTAGTTAGCTATGCAAAGACTTTAGATGCAATTTCACAATTTCAGGGCTATGAAGATGTCTACGTAGCTTATGAGATCAACGATCCGGTCACTGGCAAAATGATCCCTATTCAGGACGAGTATTTGGATATCGCTGTAGCCTTAAGAACCGCAGCAATAGTTTTTGAAGATTTAGTCATTAATTTGCTGCAGAAATCACAGTTATCCTCAGAGATTTATGATCGCGTTTCTAATTTATATTTAAAAGCATCTAATCTTTTTCATACATCATCACTT
>NZ_JAHPYX010000260.1:0-3313 GCF_019058535.1 Candidatus Borrarchaeum sp. | reverse complement strand
AGTGGATATTCTTGCTTATAATAAAGAAACCGCTTCCACTTGTACCTCTGAAACATCTTCTAAGGCTAAAAAGGCGTTCTCAATTGCATCGGTGCCCCCAGCAACATCGTCCATCACGATAGATACTTTTAGTGCAACAAGGCCGAAAGCTATTGGTTCCTCCTTAACTCCACGAAGGGTTGCTTCAGGGGGCATTACATTTCCTAATTCATTTTTAAGATTTTCTAAATTTATATCCACACTCGCAGGCATTACTTTCAGCAATGCTAGAACTTTACCCATGAAATTTACCTCCATTAGTTTACATCAAACAGGACAGCTGCTTGAAATTGCTTATGGTCCTTCATTACGTTCACTTATAGTACTTTATGGTCCTTCAAAGCCGCATTTAGGACATCGATAGTTTCTACCAAAACTACGGCAACGCATGCATCTGAAAATTGTTATGTCCCCACAATTTGGGCATGAGAAACGTACGCTACCAATATCTTCGGGCGATATAAGATGCCCACAGCATGAACACTTCGGCATTTCGATTTGGCTGATAGCCATCACCTCCTAAAACGCATAAAATTTGAGGATATGCTATTTCCATGTATATCTCAAGATTTTAAGCATGTAAAAGATATACCTCAATTAGATAATGCATAAGATAAGTAAAGGTAATTGTAATAGGAAATCCTACAAGTCCTTTCTTTTAAATTCTTTTCGTACTAACAAATTTCCTGAATAAAACCTATAACTAAAATATTCGACTTTAAGCTACTTAGAAGTAAAGGTACTTGACAGATTAAGAATCCTAAAATCGATGCGCTTTTCAGGAAAAACTCTCATAGTATAAGAAGAATTCATATTAACAAAATTGAGAAGTGGAATGAAATGACATCAGCGACTTCAAAAGCATACGAATACAAAATGGTCATGGTTATAAGGACTGATCTCAAAATGAGTAAAGGAAAAATGATTGTTCAAGCGTGTCATGCAGCTGTAGAGTCCTCTGAAGTTGCAAAAAGAGAAAATAGAGAAATATGGAAGAAATGGAAAAATGGTAGCTCGAAAAAAGTAGCACTTCGCGTTGAATCACTTGAAGAACTCTTAGAACTTTACAATAACACACTTCAACTTAAGGTTTCTTGTGCACTCATTAAAGATGCTGGGCTCACAGAGTTACCGCCAGGGACTACTACTGCGTTAGGTATTGGCCCTGACAAATCAGAAATTATTGACAAAATAACAGGTCAACTTCAGCTTATTTAGAATAAGACGATACTAATCTAACCGATTTAAACTATTCTTTTAGTGAATGAGTTACAGAAAATCAGTTTGAGGGAAAGAAACACCTATTTTTTTGAAGGGAAAGAAATTGGCCGAACTGGTAGAATTCAATTCTGAAAGAGCCACTGGATTGAAGTACTATGTGACACCTCAACCTGGAATTGGAGGAAGAATTAAACAATTAGTGGAAGATTTTGTCGTACGAGAAATTACACCTGAGGGTATTTTACTTCCGATCGATGCTCAACAAGGGATAGAGAACGATGATCAAAATGGTGATTATACTATATTTTCCCTTCAAAAATATGATTGGGATAATCATCGCCTAATTCGAATTCTTTCTCGGCGTCTCAAAACCAGCAGGAAACGATTTTCTTTAGCAGGAACCAAGGATAGACGGGCTGTGACAATTCAACGAATGAGTGCATGGAAAATTCCTCCAGAACAATTGCTGAAGCTTCGCATCAAGGACGTGAAAATCTTGAATCCAGTCTATGCCAACAAACCTGTTAAACTCGGTGATTTATGGGGAAATAACTTCACAATCATCATACGAGATATAAGAGAGTCAAAAATGAAAATTGAGCAATCCATTGCGCAATTTCAAGAAGTTGTTAAAATGATGGGTGGGTTACCTAATTTTTTTGGACATCAACGTTTTGGAACTCTCCGCCCAATTACACATCTTGTAGGTAAAGCATTCATTCAAGGAAATTTCAAAAAAGCAGCGGAGATTTATCTAACAACAACGTCTCCTTTAGAATCAAAGGAAGCTATCCTTGCTAGAATGGAACTTAATGAAACAAAAAACTACAGAAACGCTCTAAAGAATTTTCCAAAAGGGTATAAGCCAGAGTTAGCAATGATGAATCATTTAGTGAGGCACCCCAATGATTTTATCAATGCTTTTAGAAAGATATCAAAGGGACTCCGTCTAATGTTTATTCATGCTTTTCAATCTTACATTTTTAACAAATTTCTTAGTCTACGTATAGAAAAAGGGCTTTCCTTAAAACCTATAACTGGGGATATAGTTCAAACTTTAAATGGGAGCGTAGACCTTTTCAAAGAAAATCAAGATAACATGAACACCACTTTTGTTGCCCCATTAATAGGCTATGAACTTTCTTTATTTCCTGCAGGAATTGTTGGTGATTTATTTAACGAAATTCTTGAAGAGGAAGAAATTCAACCATCAATGTTTCGCATAAAATCTTACCCAGAAGCAAGTTCAAAAGGAGGATATCGCCCCGTCGTTATGCCAATAAAAGACTTTCAAGTGTTAGAAATCAATAAAGATCATTTAAATGACGATAGAAATATGGTAAAAATAACTTTTTCATTAGGAAAAGGATCATATGCTACTGTACTTCTACGTGAGTTGATGAAAACAGATTTGGTGACTCCCATTTACGAAAATTAGGGAGTTAGTCTTGTTCTATCGCGCGGAAAGACCACTACTTCACGGATATTTTGTTTTCCTGTTAAAACCATGACGAGACGAGCTAAACCAAGTCCCCATCCAGCATGAGGAGGCATTCCCCAATCGAAAACCTTGAGATGGAAATCAAATGAACTTGGAGTTAGTCCTTGATTAATTAGCCTTTGAATCAAGATTTCTTTTTCGTGAACACGTGTTCCTCCTGAGGCTAACTCAATCCAACCATACATAAGATCAAAAGATTCGCTGATTTCGGGTTTATCGGCCCTTGACTGTATGTAAAAGGGTTTTCCTTCAGAAGGCCATTCCGTAATAAAATAGGGACCACTTATAATTGATCCTAGTTTTCGACTGGCGTCAGTTCCAATATCATCTCCCCAGGAGAGTTCATAGCCATTTTTTGCCAATAATTCTAAGGTTTCCGTGTACGTATACCTTTTGAATGGCAGTTTTGGAATTTGTAAATCACTTTTCAGGATGTTTAATTCCTTATCACAGTTATTTTTTACATCAGAAATGACATAGTGAATTAGGTTCTCAAGTACATTCATTACATCATTATAATTGCAGAACGCCATCTCAATATCGACCATCATT
>NZ_JAHPYX010000259.1:0-15934 GCF_019058535.1 Candidatus Borrarchaeum sp. | reverse complement strand
GAACTGCTCCAGTCTGATCGATCTGAATGAAGGGATGTTCGTGCCATGTTGGTCCAAATGAGCCTTCTGGACAATATCTATGAAGAAAATAGTTACCACTTCCAATAGTATTGATTGCAAAATCGAAGAATTTGCGAGATAACGAGAACTTTTCGATTGAATCATATCCCTTAACAACAAAGGCGGCGTCCCTCGGCCAACAGTAAAGGTAAGAATCTCCTCCATGTCGAACTATATCTGCATCTGGCGAGGCAATGATCGAACCTGTTTTGTGATCAGACATTAGAGCCGTGATTATAGCCGAAATGTTAAAAATTTTCTTAAGGCGTTTGTCAGTTACATTTTCGGCATTTGCTGAATCTCTTGCATTCTTTAGCCATCGATTCCAAAAGATGAAGGTCTCATCATATAACTTATCAATTGTTTTATAGAGCACAACTTTTCGAGCTTTGTTCGCCTCATGATATCCTTGTCCAGCACAAAAGAACAATGAAACCCGCGAAAATGGATTTTTTTGTGGATCCAAACTCACATTAATCCCTAACGCTGAATCTACTGGTCCATGTGAGGCAGGGCAGCCTGATAGATTACCATCCTCAGCGTCTACAAAAGTCCCACGCAAATCTTTAAAATCTGCACGACCACATGCCAGTTGTGTAAAGTGTGGGATACTTCCAATTAGAACATAATTTGAAAGTTCGTAATGTACGATGCTTTTAATCTTTTCATCATAAACTGCTGAATCAGGAATCGCCATACCTGTAAAATGTATATCATGATAACTGAATAGTTTAATTTCCCGTTTGTTGGGACTCTCAATGACAATATCTCGTACAAAAATCGGGAGATAAGGATATACAAAATCTCTTATCGTTAGGCTAATATCATGTTTATTAATGGCATGAGTTACTCCAATTTGAGAATCATCTATATAGGACTGAGAAACAGCCCAGTGGTGCGAGTCCTTAAGCCAGTTAATACCTTTTGATTTCTCCCAGACTCCCAAATACATCTTATCTACCAACTGGTAGAGTCCTACATACGGGAAATACATTTCTGAAATGTCGGCATTTTCATTAATCGTTACCGTTAGCAGCGAATTACCAAGCACTAGTGTTTTCATTCTTAATCATCCTCGCCTTCAGTTCGATTCTGAGTAGACACCGTATTCATTATTCTTATTTCTTGTGAATCTAACCCGGTAATTAAAGAAAAGAAGATTCTCAAACGACAAAGAAAGATGAAAAGAAAAGGTAGACAGGCAAAAAATCGCTTTACTGGAATAAATTACGTCGGAAAGGCAGATACAACGATATTCCGAAAAGCATCACCTAATATTGTTGCTTCTTTTCGAATTCGTCGCCAAACATCCGTCATCAAGTTTTGTCGTACAGAAGTACTGATATTTTCTAAGAATAAAGTTAGTGCATCGCCCAAATCAGTTAAGGCATGATTAAATGCTTCTTCATCCAAATTTCTTGATCGTAAGTGTCTCTCGATAAATACAGTTGTATCAGTGACGAGGACATATAAGTCGGCAACACGGGCTGTATATTCATCATCCTTCGCTTCTCCAAGGTCAATAATTACCCAGTTATCCTTCTTTGTTCTAAGAATATGCTCTCCTTTTAGATCACCATGGGCAATACCAAGATCCCACATTGCTATAATAAGGTCACTTATATCTTGGAATGAACTGTTTACCCTTTCCTCTCCGAGGCATAGTCGAAGCATATACTTCTCAAAGGTGTATTTAGAATTTATATAGTCCATCCAAAGCACAGACTTAGGTTTCGCGTGTTTTAAGATTTCTTCATCTTCTGCTTGCATAGGAAGCGATAAGCCTCTTGGTTCAGGCACTGGATACCCACTCTGGTAGAGTTTAGTTTGCACAGACCGCTCTCGAATGCCAGCATCTGGGTCTACAACTTTTCCAACTACATTTTCTTTTACGAGATCTAAACCGCCACCCTCAATAGAGGAAATGGGAATACCCTCAGTTAAAAAGTCTATAAGGTAGACTTTATTCCGAGACCAATGCTCATAGAGGTCAGGATAATAGCCATAGACTTCCGTTACTGAGATGATTTCCTCGTTATTTACCAGTTTTGGATGCCAGCGCAGATACTTTTCAACCTCTTTAGGATCGACAAGGTTCAACGGTGGAAATTCACCAAGTCCAAAATAGAGACGTTGGCGTGTAGCTCTATCTATTTCAAAGGGTTTCACTGTTGAAAGAGGTATCCAAGGCATTTATAGCATCACCAAGACTCGTTGTATGAATCATCATTATCGATCCTTAAAAACCATTTCCTCAGAAACGTGAATGATTCAGATTTTGAAGATATTGACTATTTTCGAAAACTGAGCATACACTAGATAAGAGACATTAGGCTTATCTTTGAAAGATTTCACGGGGAAAAAAACCTGCGCTATAAAATCATTTTAAAGTTGAAAAAAAAGATGTAAGTTTAGTTAGAACTAAAATTTTGAGTGACATCCATTTGGAGCGGTGTAGAGCGAGGTAGATAGTCTAGTTCTACGGGGTAATTGCTGAGTTGAATGGTGTAATAGTTACGAAACTTCTCTTCCAAAACCGGTAACAATGCATTTTCTAGTTCTGCTGGGATCTTAATATCTAGCCAAAAAGTTCTTCCTTCTGGCGAGGCTAAAATGTTTCCATCTTTTGCAACTACTTCGCCGTCCTTGATTGTGTATGCTGTATTAGAGAATGCCTTTTGTATGGCAACATGATTTTCAGAGGGATTAGCTACGGGGTCGAAATTGTAGATAGCGACATCAGCATCTGCTCCAATTCCAAGATGTCCTTTATTCTTTAAGCCTAATAATCTTGCAGCGGCTGCTCGCGTCATGATTGCAATTTCATAGAAGGTCAGTTCTCTGTCGATGTCACTTAATGTGCTTGCGCTGGTTGCTTTTTTATGTGCACCTTTCAATATGTCGTCACGTGCTTTTTTACTCATAAGCCATGAAATTAAGCCAGGATATGTAGTAAAAGGACCTCCGTTAGGATGGTCAGTTGTTAGAACTACCCGCCAAGGATCTTCAATTAATAATGCATATTCCATTCCAATTGTCCACTGAATGGAGTTCACTGGGTTTTTTCTAGAATATGTAAAAGGCACTATTCCTGAGCCACATTCTAATTCGACATCTCCGTTCATCCATTTGTTATGTGTCAGTTTATATAGGCTATACTCCATTGGACCATCCGCAGTCATTGTAGTCGTGTCTCCGAACATTATTTGCCCGAGATCGAAGCTTACATGGTCGTTCTTATTCAAATAATCCGCTATTTCAGCGGCACCAGAACCGAAATCTCTCCAACCAGTTCCACCGTAGCTATGAAATTGAAGATGTGTCATATGAAGAACTTCTTTACGCCCTCCATTCCCATTTCCTGCTACCTTAATGTCTTTTAGCGCTTTCATCGTTTCAATAGTAATTTCAACGTTACCAGGTTGTCCGAGATTTACCGTATGGAGATGGATTGGATGAGGAAGCCCTAGTTTTTCGTTTGCTTGTGCCAAGTATCTAATGATCTGGCGTGGAGTAACATTAAAACTAGGAACGGGATCATCTAAAGAGTCCACGTTTCTACCCCAACTCCAGGCTTCTGATCCGCCCGGATTGACGAGCTTGATGGCATATCCTTTTGTTGCTTTGAGCATCCATGCAATAAATGCGGCAAGCATGTCAAGGTTGTCGTTTGCAATGCATTCTAATACGAACCAGTTGTTTCCAAAGAGTGGGAAGCACGCCTTATCAATTATGGGTGTATCTCTTAGTTCCTCGTGGGTATGTCTGGCTTTCAGTGGAGGTACTGCTGGTTCCATTACCGTAGTATAACCCATATTTACATAGCGATATCCTGCCGTAAATGTCGAGGGAACTGAATGTCCCACGCCAGCGCGAGTCGTAGCTGTACGTGCGTAAACCTCATAACGATGATCTTCAGGTCTGAAGAGCCGACCACTGTTTACTTTGCTCCCTGCAATGTGCGCATGAAGGTCGACTCCACCAGGCATCACGATCATATTTGAAGCATCTATAATTTTAGCATCTTTGGGTACTTTCTCGACAATTTTCCCGTCTTTGATAGCAATATCTATTTTCTCGCCGTCAATTTCGTTAGTTGGGTCAAAAACGGTTCCATTTTTGATTAACAGATTCCTTGTCAATGTTACCACCATATTTAGATGAGCTGAATTTCAAATATATGAGCTGAAACGATCTCTTTTAATCTTTCCATCGTGTCAGTTTTTGAACATTATTTAACATGCTGTTTTTGCATCACGTCTTTTTATGAAGGCACCAGAGAGGATAAGTTTAGATTGGAATCTATTCAACAGGTGCCGAAAGTACTTGCTCCAATGTTTGTGGGTCACCATATCTGATGGCTTGAACAGGACATTCTGAAACGCAGATTCCGCAACCTCTACAGAGACTTTCATGTACCTGTGCCTTTCTTGTTTTGAGAGGTATACCCGCCACCTCTGCCACAGGTAACTCTAGTTCTACTACCTGCAGGCTAATAGCATAAAAGGGACAGGCCTCTCTACAATATCCGCAACCAATGCAATATTCTGTTTCAACGAATGCTTTAGGCGTCCATAGTTCTGGTGGTGCAAATTGTGAGGCGATTTTTGATACTACCGTATTAACATCAGTTAATACCAACGAAACATCTTCTGGTTGCAGCCCAGCACCTATAGCAAAGACTCCAGCCTTTTTTGTTTCAACAGTTTCTGATTTTGATTTCTTTTTAAAGAACCCTTTCTTGGTTAGTTTTAACCCCAAAACTGATGCCAGCTGGGTCATCTCTTCCTTTGAAGGAAGTAATTGGTCAAAGAGGATTGCCATATTGACTTTTATTTCTTTATTTTCCTCTGAATTTTTGTCTTTGTATTGAAGAATCAAATCTTTGCGATCTGGATCTTCTTCTACTGCGGAAATAATCCCATCAATATAACTGACACCGTCTGCCATTGACCTTTGAATAAATGTGGCAAACTTCTCATCTTCTAAAGTTCCATCCATGAGAACAACGCACTCTATGTTGGGATTTCTTTCTTTGGATTCAATACTTTGTTTTATTGCAACCGCTTTTTGTGACTTTGATGAGTCTAAGGGAATGAATGCAATGGTTTCTGGTATTTGCCTGTCAGAAATTCTAATTATTTGACCCTCAGTAGGTCCATTCGATGTTAGAATTCTTTCAAATTCCAATCCTGTCAAAACATTTTCAAAATCATAGCCATACTTTGATAGATTTGATATGTTATATCGTAGTACCCCAGTTGCGACAATTATCGCATTTACATCGATTTGCCTCTCAACTGGCTCCTGATCAAAGTTAATAGCGCCTTTTGGGCATAATTTTTGACAACTCTGGCACATTTTGTTGTTGAAATATAAGCAGATATCTTTATCGATCACGTATGTTTTTGGTACTGCCTGTGTAAATGGTGTGTACGCTGCTTTTCTTTTTCCCAGCCCCATATCGAAATCTGTGTCCACGGTCACCATTGGGCAAACCGTCGTACATGTATCGCATGCATCGCATTTTGTACCATCGACAAAGCGTGGATGCTGCAGAATAGTCACTTTAAAGTCGCCTGCGGATCCATCAACATTTGTCACTTCAGAATAGGTGAGTAATGCGATATTTGGGTTTTCTAGTACATCACCCATTTTCGGAGTTAAGTGATACAGACTGTTTTCCATTGAAGGATATAATTTGTCGAGTTGCGCCATTATGCCTCCAATACTAGGGCGTTTTTCAACAAGGTATATATTAAAACCCAATTTCGCAAGGTCTAATGAAGACTGGATACCTGCAATTCCACCACCAATAACCAAGACGACATTGTTTGACTCGTTGGGACTAGCCATGTATGAACCTCCCAGTTAAATACCTAAAGCCTTTGCGACAAGCGTCACGAAGTCCATTACTTCTAATTTTGTAAAATCTAAAGGTTTGTCCTCACCTTTTTCACATCTCAGACAATTGAAATGCATCTCACACTTGGGGCACGTATTCACTAATATTTGTGCTCCTGTGTTTTGTGCATCAGTCAATCTGTCTATCCTTATTGCTTTTGCATAATCATCACAATTAAGCCAAGAACTGACACCACAACAGAGCGCTTTCTCTTTATTCTTCTTCATTTCTTTTAAGGTAAGACCTGGGATACGCTCCATCACTTTTCTAGGAGCATCGTAAACACTCATGTGTCGTCCTAGTCGACATGGATCGTGATACGTTACCACTCTGTTAAAATGTCTGGGGAATTTTAATTTTCCTTCATCAATTTTCTTTGCAAGAAATTCGGAGAGATGGATAACCTCAAAATCAAAATCTGGCACGTAATTCGGATAATCTACTGCTAATGTGCGGTAGCATTCTGCGCAAGTAGTTATAATACGCTTCACATTAGCTTTCTTAAAGGCAGTTGTATTGTACTCTGCCAATTTCAGAAAAGTTTCTTCATCGCCAGACCATAGAACGTCATGTCCACAACATTTCTCGTCCTCAACGACTACAGGGACAATATTTAATTCATTAAGGATTCTCACAGCATCTTTTGAAATCTCACCGTACTTAGCTCCCATATCGGCAAAATAAGAGACGTTATCAAAAAACTCTAAACAACCAACAAAGAGGGCAGTTTCTCCTTCCTTACTTATTTTAGCATCTTCTGGCCAGTTCAATAATTTGTTCGGCTTAATATTAGGGTTTGCCATTAATCTAGTTGCTGTTTTGAAAACCTCGTGATGTGTTTCTCTGAAGTTTTGGTAGCCCTCACGTACCGCATTGGTACGTATTGTCCGAATAAACTCAGCAAAATTGATAGCCATTGGACACTCTGGAACTGTGCATTCATTGCACGTGAGGCATCGCCAAACATCTTTAGACTTTATCACCTCTTCGGTGTCTCCTGAAAGTACTTTCTGAATTATAACTCTAGGCGATTCCATAATATGTCCGAGTGGGCATTTGCCAGAGCATTTGCCACATTGATAACAATAATCTACTATATCTTCAGCAGTCATCATGCTTTTTTGCAATTTCATACCCTCATAACTGATTTTGATGGTTTATTGACAGTTTGAGAATTATTTAATTATTCAGCGCCACTCGCTGCTTTCATGCCTTTCCAAGATCTTGGCGGAATTTCCTCTATAGTGTGACCAGGCTCGTGACCAGGCCAGAGTTCTTTTAAATCTTCCACTAGTTTCTTTGAAATGAGACATAGCGGAATCGACTTCGGGCAGACCTCGCTACATTTTCCGCATGCGATGCACGTATCTCCTACGTGAGATAGGCGGGTTAAATTAATCATAATAGGATCTAATTCCTTTCTTCTTCGTACAACATTACAATCTTTACAATAGCAGATCGGGCATGCACGGATACACATCATACAACTCGTGCATTGCTCGAAGTTTGAAATTATATAATCAAACCGCTCTTCATCAGACATTTCGTCTAACTTGGCAAATTCGGACTCTTGCAGCTCAAGCGCAGTTTGTTCTAAGGAGGCAATGTAATTCTTGAGTTGTTGAATATTCTCATCCGAAAGCTTTTCTACCTCGATTACTTCAGTTGCTGCTTTCTCCAACACTTCCTTTCCCTGCGTAGAACGAACTTCAAAAATCTCTTCATTTCCTTCAAGAGGATGATCAATCCAGAAGGTTAAATCTGCAACATTTTCTTTCGGAACCTTCTTTGGGCACTGATTACAATAACTCCTGACATCGATTTCTTCGCCCAACTTGAAGGCTTGAGTTGTTCCAGTATTAAGTTCCAGAGTCAAGACTCCGTTATTTATTATTTCGTTAACCACACTTTCAGGGTCAATCTCGGCTTTTTTAAGGACTTTTTTGAGTTCTCTTGGGTCTATTCGACCAATACATTCGAGCCCAATCACAAAAAGATTATCAAGTGAAATTTGATCACGTTTTGCCAGTTCTATGAACGCTCTAATATCACAGGGTCTGGCAATTACCCCTATTTTTTTGTCGTTATCTTTTGCCCCGTTGAGTTTAGAGGCAACATATTTTGAAACAGAATCGATGTTTGGTAAATTATACGCAATAAATTGTGAAAGAGAAATATCAAATATTTCTTTGGGCTCTTCTACAATAACCGGTTTAAGTGAAAAATGATCTTTACGTTCTGTAAATGACAAGAAGACATCAACTAATTGGTTTTTTAGCATGAAATTCATTATAGCTTGAATTGCACCGTTTCCATACTTCAACTCGTGGGATTCAAGCTCTTCAAGACCTTCTTTTGGCCTTACAGCGAAGAATTCTCCGATTTCCATTTGTATATAATCTCCTAAGAGAATGATAAAGATAAGGTATATCTGCCGCACCCCTCGCAGGGGCGTTAACTCATGAACTAAGTTTTCCCATGAGTTTCATTCTTTTGCAGCAGGTCTGTTTTTTAGTGGATTAGGTCCTAATTCTAAGATTTCGTTTGTCACTTCATTCGCCATCAGAGCGAATTTTTCGCCTTCAGCGGCGGAACACCATTTCATTTGTATACGACGTTCGTCTAATCCGATGGTCTTAAGCATTTCTTTGAGATAGTCAATCTGCATTTTTGCAATCTTGTTCCCAATCTCAAAGTCGCATTCGCCTTCGTATCAACCGACAACTATCACAGCATCGGCTCGTCTCAACGCTCGTATAATGAGGTCAGGAGATACTCGACCAGCACACGGGACCCTTATAGGCAACACGTTGGCAGGATACTGGGTTCTTGTAACACCAGCCATGTCTGCGGCTTCGTATCCTCACTTCCAACATGCAAAAGTGACGATTTTAGGTACGAACTCAATTGCATCAACCTTCTGTTTCTTACTCTGACCCATTGTTCTAACCTCCTACTTTTTCCTCCGCTACGGCTTTCTCGGTCACGGTTTCCTCTGGTGCCAATAAAGCGTCAATATAGGCTTCCATTTGTTCATCTCTATAATAGCGTAGCGCAATCGCGTTCGATAGACATACCGAAGTACAAGTACCACAACCACGGCAAAGAACTTCATCCACCTTTGCAACACCTTCCTCCATAGTTATAGCACCGTATGGACAGGTTTTGACACAAAGAGTACAACCTGAACATCTTTCTTCGTCAACAAGAGCCTTGATAAGTTCCATCTCGTACTTTCGCGTTATCATTGGCGACGATGCTGCTGCCGCTGCACCCTTTGCCGAGGCGACTGTATCACCTATAGCTCTTGGACCTTGTGCTGCCCCCGCAATATAAATGCCGGGGATCTTGGTGTCAATAGGATTTAGTCGGTTATGGAACTCCTTGATAAAGCCGTCAGAACTTCTTTCAAGTTTTAGAATTTCGGCTATCTTTTCTGTTCCCTCGCCTGCAACCATGGCTACTGATAGAATAACTAGGTCCGCTTCGATTGTTCTAATCTGATTTGCTAACGTGTCTTCAACGCGTACAATAAGGTTTTTAGTTTCTGGATCTTCTGATACGTCTGATACTTTTCCTCGAAGATATTTTATTTTATGTTTTCTAGAACGCGTGTAGTATTCTTCAAGATCTTTTCCAGACGCTCTTATGTCCATGTAACATACTGTGATTTCAGCATCAGGATAATGCTGTTTGACAAGTTTTGCGTTCTTAATCCCAACCATGCAACAGTATCCTGAACAGTGAAGATTCTTAGTTCGGTCTCTAGAACCAACACATTGTATTATTGCAATTCGCTTTGGCTCTTTATCGTCAGAAATTCTCCGTAAGTGGCCTGAAGAAGGTCCATTCGGCGCCAATATTCGCTCGAATTCATTTTGCGTTAGAACGTTCTCATATTCACCATAGCCGTATAGACCATAGGGTTTGAATTCATCGAAACCGGTAGCAACGATAATTGTCCCTACATGTAATTCTGTTTCCTTGAGGTGCTGATTAAAATCGATTGCTTCTAATTCGCATACGCGTTCACAGAGTTTACATCGAATACAATAATCCATGTCGATTGTAGCAATATTAGGAACTGCCTGTGCAAATGGCTTATAAACCGCTTTTCTTGGTCCAAGACTACAGTCGAACTCATTAGGTGCATAGACCGGACAAACATCCATACAAACTCCACATCCATTACACCTTATCTCATTGACGTATCTTGGTCTATGTTCAACTGTAACTGCGAAATCACCGATCACGCCTGAAACGCTTTTCACTTCAGAATAACTCATAACTTCAATGTTAGGATGTCTATCGACTTCCAGCATTACTGGACCCAAGATTCAGATACTGCAATCATCAGTGGGATACGTGCGATCGAGCATTGCCATGTGTCCACCAACGCTTGGTGCCTTTTCGACGAGATAAACCTGTATTCCTTCATCTCCTAAATTCAATGCTGCAGTTAATCCACCGATCCCGCCACCGATCACTAAGGCAGTCGGATTTACACTGATAACCCTTCTAGGAACGTCTTCAAGCTCCGCCGCACGGGCTACGCCAGCCCGCAATAATTCTTTTGCTTTTTCTAAGGCTTTCTTTGGGGTCTCCATATGTACCGAAGCAACATGTTCTCTGATGTTTACGAACTCTAGGAAACTAGGACTCATCCCCAAATCACTGAGTATAGATCTGAAAACGGGTTCATGTGTTTTTGGCGTACAGGACGCGACAACGATGCGGTCCAAATTGTAAACCACGATTTTATCCTTTATAAGGTCTGCTCCTGCTGTTGTGCAAAGAGAGAGATTTTGTTCTGCAAGTACAACGTTCGGAAGTGTAGTTGCGTACTCAGTTAATGCTGGAACATCAACGTAAGCTGCAATTTGGAAACCTCAACGACAAACGAAAACTCCAATGCGCATTTCTTCTTCTGAAATTCTTATCACCACCTCCAAAGTGACGAAATATTCTTCTTTGATTCCATTACTCACGTTCGTAGAATTTAAGGGGAGATCTTAATTTTTCTACTATATTAAGCCAAAATTCTGTATATTCCCCTTCTTCATCGTAAATGACTTCACGTTCTAATTCAATAGGACATTCGTTTACACATACGATAGGGCATTCGGTATCAAAAAGACACTGATCTTCATCCCTCATTATTGTACATTTTGTTGGGCATGCGTTAACACAGGCTCCACAATAGATACATTTCGATTCGTCAAGCGCAATTTTATCAACTCGTTCTCCACCTTCTTTAGGATGTGGTACGTAAAGTGCTCCAGTGGGGCAAATGTTTGCGCAAGTCGAACAACCTCCAGGGCAATTTTCTGGATAGAGTTTTATCTTACCATTGAATAACTTTCGTGCCTTCATTCCTTTTCTCCTTTCGAGGTCGACAAAGTCTGTGGGTAATGGCGGAACCGCTTTGTTTTCAGCAAGCAAATTTTTAGGCTCGCCATTTATCTCCAATTTCAAGGCAAAGAAAGGACACATATAAGCGCAAGTGCCACAGTAAACGCACTTATTTTCATCGATCAGTATTGCAGGTGTGTCGGTATCCCCTTTAATGGAAGCGCCTACAGGTCCTCTTTCAATAGCATTTTTTGGACAAACTAAGATGCACGTACCACAACCTGTACAATGTGCTCTGTCATAATTAAGTTTCAGATCAATCGTCAAGAGTTTAAATTCTGCTGTGATCGTATCAGGTTCAACAATTTTTCTATGTAACGGTAACATTAGCGAGGCACCTCTTTTGCAGAAATGATTATTTTTATTGCTTGAACAGGGCAAGCTTCAATACACATTCCGCATCCGTCACATAACTTTGAGTTTACAACATGAGCCTTCCCTTTTTTAACAACAAAAATTAGGTTTTCATGATCTTCATTTATTAAACACAATTGAGTCTTTGGACATGCAGTGTAACAATCTCCACATCCATGACACAATCTTTCATTGATAACAATTTCGTAAGGCATTAACGTCCCTCAAGCTCATAGGAGTTTGCCGATAATCACCCAAAATTAAGGCGATCAACAGTCCTTTAAGCAGTATTTGGATATTTAAGCATTTACCTTTTTATGAAGTTTACACCCAGTCGCTTAATTAGAATAGGATGAGGCTTCAAAAAGATTACAAGGTCAACAAAAGTTGTATTTTTAGTCACTAAATCATTGAAACGCGTAAAGTGGTTGTATATCGTCTAGCTAGTATCTGTTCCTCTGTTCTCCTTTGCACTTTTCATCATATAGTATTAGAAGCACAGGTTCTTTATATGTGCTGTTTTTGGCAAAAATTCTACTTTAGCTCTAAAGCAATCTATTTCTGTTCATGGAAAATAACAATAAGCCTCTCATCTTAGAAGTTGATTGATTCTTTTTATATATTCTAAATGTACTATTCAAAACATTAAAATGAGCAAAATTTAAATGGAAAGATGAGTGTGAAAGTTTCGACAACTTTCAAATTGTACATATTTGAAAGACCATTACTTGAAAATTTGTTGACTAGATCCTACTATTCATCCATATTAGTTTTCAAGATACCCTCTTAAATTTCCAGTAGGAACATGGTGAAAAGAGATGGGAATGAAAAAATCAAAAAAGGTCACCCTTCTTACCGGTCGATCGATTGAGCAAGGAGTAGCGTTAGAAGGTGAAAAACTCACACGAGGATACGTCCTGAGCACTGCTGTATGTGATATCGACCCGGATGACATGAAGGAACTAGGAATTTACGATGGCGATACTGTGAAAGTTAAAACTGATTATGGTGAAGTCTTAGTAAGCGGAATTGAATCAACTCAGGCCCCACACAGAGGAATTGTATTCATTCCAATGGGGCTTTACGCAAATGCTGTGGTCAATCCAGAGACTGATAGCACAGGAATGCCATCCTATAAAGGAATCGAAGCTATTATTGAACCTGCTCCAAATGAAAGGGTGCCAGCCCCTACTGCACTAATGAAAAAAATAATGCCGCTCAAAAAGTGAGGGAGTGAACTAAAGGATGAGCAAACAAACTGTTGTTAAAAATGTCATTTGTCCTTTTTGTGGATGTTTATGCGACGATATTGAAATTTATGTGGAAAATGGTAAGATTGTGGAAACTGCAAATGCCTGTGTCCTCGGTACAGCAAAATTCATGTCAGCCAACAACGTATCTCACAGAATCACTGCTCCGATGATAAGAGAAAATGGGAAGCTCAAAGAAGTTGAATTAGATGAAGCCATAGAAAAGGCAGCACAGTTTTTAGTGAATGCAGAATGGCCGTTGCTTTATGGATGGGCTTCAACAGAATGCGAGGCCCAAAGCATAGGAGTAGCATTAGCCGAAGAAGTAGGTGGTTGTATAGATCAGACCGCTTCTGTATGTCACGGTCCGTCTATTTTAGGAGTGCAGGATATTGGATTATCAGGAGCAACCTTAGGAGAAATCATGAATCGAGCAGACTTAATCATCTATTGGGGCTGCAATCCAGTTCATGCTCATCCCCGTCATATGAGTAGATATTCCGTTTATCGAAGGGGATTCTTTACGGAACGTGGTGTTAAAGACAGACTCATGGTAGTGGTAGACCCCAGAGAAACCCACACTGCGAAATTGGCAAATCTCTTCATTCAACCGAAACCGGGTACAGATTTCGAAGTAATAAGTGCTGTTAGAACAGTGTTAGCAGGCAATGAACTTGCTGTTGATGAGGTAGGTGGAGTTTCTAAGGAAGAAATAATTGAGCTCGTTAATATCTTAAAGAATAGCAAAATGGGAATTGTCTTTTTCGGTCTTGGGCTTACCATGAGTAGCGGAAAGCATAGAAATATTGATATCGCCTTAAGTCTTGTTCGAGATCTCGCTGCTTTCACCAAATTTTTGATCTGTCCGATGCGAGGACACTGGAATGTAACTGGCATTGGTCAGGTCCTAACGTGGATAACAGGATATCCCTTTGCAGTTGATTTCAGCAGGGGCTATCCAAGGTATGGACCGGGCGAATTTACCTCAAATGAAGTGTTGGCAAAAGGAGAGGTTGACGCTGCTCTTGTTATTGCGGCGGATGCCGTAGCTAATTTTCCATTAAAAGCAGCAAAACGTCTAGCAGAAATCCCTCTTATAGCAATTGACCCTCATCAAACACCTACGACAGAGCTAGCGGATGTATTGCTTCCATGCTCGATAGCGGGCATTGAGGCGGAAGGCACGGGTTACAGAATGGATGGGGTTCCCATTCGCGTTAAGAAAGTAATAGAAGCGCCAGAAGGATGCTTATCGGACAAAGAAATCTTAGAACGATTGTTGATAAGGGTAAAAGAACTAAAGGCTAAGAAAAAAGCCTAAACTTCATATTTTATTTATTTTAGACTCTCACAACAGTTTAGAAATGTACGATCGAAATACGCATTAATGATTAAAAAGATACAGTTTTCTTCTTTTAAGATTCATAAAAATAATGATTAAAAAGAGTGAGGGGCAAAAATAGGGGAATCATTCGATTAAAGTTTGATTCCCAGATTGACTTTGGATTCTGCGATTTTCTTCTGAACTAATCCTACCAAAGATTCCATTTCTGCCAGAGAGTTTAGGTAGGCTTGCCTTTTTTCTTTTTCTTCCATACAATTCAGTTTAAGGGGGCATCTGCTACAGATTAGATTTTTTACGTCATATTGGCCAAATGTTTCACATGAATATGCTAAATTTGGTTCATTAGCGGTTTTTACCGATTCATAGGTCAAGCTTTTACCAAAAGCGCAGATATCACATCGGTGGACAGTACAGGTATCCCAGTTTGGGCACGCGAAATTGTTTGTTTCAGGAGTTTTATTTTTGATTTCTTCAGAAACTTCAATTTGAGCCATTAACATTCCTCCATATTAGTTTTAAGTGATTTTAATTGATAATTTTCACCAATTGAATTTTTTCAGTGTTATTTCAACCATATATGCAAGAATATATAATTCTGTCCAAAAATTTTGTTTCTAAATTTTTGCGACAAAAATTGACAAAAAGTCAACTTATCTAAACGCCCAAAAGACAACCTAAGCTATTGAAAAAGAAAATATTTTTTTTCCTATTTTGTAAACAAAAATTATCAAAAAAGTTTTTGTAAGTAACCATCGATAATTATTTATAAGTTAACAAAAAATTCACGATTATAATCTTGCACTCTCAGTTGAATGTAACAGGAAAAAAGGAAAAATATTGATTTTTGAAAAATGGAGTTAACAATTATGGAATTATATTCAGTTCTTTCACATCCAACAAGGCAAAAAATACTCCAATTCCTTGAGAGAGAAGGGGTTTTGTCTTTTTCCGCTTTTCTGCCGCTGTTGAAGTTGGAAACGTCGGGGAAACTTAACTTCCATCTGAAAAAGATGGGAGATTTGATTAAAAAGAGCGGAAAGAACTATATGTTGACTGAAGAAGGCAAATTGGCTCTAAAAATCATGAAATTAAATGATAACATCCTTTCTGGGACAGCGCAATTTGATCAAATCGACAAAGATGACATCACCAAAGTAGGAATACTACGCATAGGTGTCATCATCTGTTTATGTGCTGAAGAAATATCTTGTGTATTAGATGTCGCTGACTTAAAGAGGTATGTTGCCTCTCTAAAAAACGTTGTTTCGGTACGCATTGTTGATAGATTGTGTGATATAAGAGAAGTGGAGGGCATAAAAGAGGAATGGGTTGATCAGTTCTTTATTAATCGCATCGTGGTTGCTTCATGCTCACCAAGAACTCATTCATTCGTGGTTGCGGACATCTTCGAAGGACTTCTCCCAGTTGAAGTAATCAAAAACACAGAATTTGCCAATATCAGGGAGCAATGTGTCTGGGTCAATGATTCAGAACCACAAATCGCTCTTGAAAAAGCAAAGATCTTAATAGAAGCCGCTGTTAATCGGGTTATTCTTCAAGAAGACATCAAAGTAAAAGAAATTATAAGAACTCAAAAAAGTGTTGCAG
>NZ_JAHPYX010000258.1:0-8585 GCF_019058535.1 Candidatus Borrarchaeum sp. | reverse complement strand
CTGTAAACGTGAAAAGAGTTCCTTCTATCGCTTGTTGAGGACTTACTGTAACGTTCCACACTATTGGACCATCAATATCCAAATAGGCATCACCATAACTGGCAGTGTCATCTTCTGCATCCAAATCACCTACGGGTTCACCTGGATCTCCGCCACCAGGTGGCCATGCGAATTCCGTTTCAGTTGCACTCTCACCGTATAGACATTTAATACCGATTACATCTTGAGAAGTTACTCCAAGTTCAGAAAAAGGAATTGCTAATTCAATTGACCAATAAGTATCGTCATCAAAGAAGCCAGATTTCCAAGCTGCAGAAGGAGGATCAATAATATCCCAATATCGCCATTTGCCTGAATCATCCCAACCTTCCCTTCCTGTGCTGGTACCTATTCCCTGACGTTCTTCACGAAGTCCTCCAGTTGGAGTTCTCACTATACCATAACCATGGTCATCTATCGCTGGATCACCAACAATTTGTGGAGGTGGAGCATCATTATTTACATCAAAATAAACTACTGCATAATCTCCATAGGGATCGCTCACGATAATGGCATCTGAAATATTAAAAGCAACAAGAACATGTGTGGAGTTCTGCATTATATATGCAGCGATATCAAATGTTGGAGATGCTCCTCCATTTTCAGCTTTCCAATCTGATGCCATAACATAAGCGCCATCCCACTCTCCAGAAGTTAATGTTCCGTCTATAGTAGGATCGTTTTGTGCTTCATAGACTAAGACAACAGTTGTACCAGTTCCAACTTTGATTTTACCGTTAAATTCATTGTCATTCTCAAAATAAAGTTCGAAAAGATAGGTTTCTTGTTCGTTTATCGCGTTTCCGTCTATTTTAATAATGAGTGGCGGTTCTTCATTCTCAGTTATTTGCAATATAGCATCTTCTGGAATTTCTGGGTTAAATTTATAGTTTAATAACTGTCCTGTATCTCCTGTTACATTAAACCAAAAAGCATCTGGAAGTGGCCCGTTAAATGACAAAACTCCTGATATTAGGACCCTATCTTCCTCTCTTTCTGTTTTTTCAACAATTACATTGAATGTTTCTTCTATTTCTTCAGTTTCCACTATGAAACCAGTTTCCGATATCTGATCAAAAGACAAATAGTGGTATTGGTTTGAATCCGTTACCAATTCATTAGAAGAATCCTTTGCTGAACTACTGAAAGTACTAATAAAAACGTTCTTTACATATACTGTAATTTGTTTTTGTGTTGTATGTCCGAAAGTGTCAATCAATTGAACATTAAGTTCATATGTTCCATCGGGAATCTCCTGCGTATTCCAAACATAAACATACTTGCCTTGCTGGCTATTTCCATTAATTTTATCCATCTGTGAAGATGTACCCTCATTTATGCTTAATGTTACTCTATAAATCTCGTGATAAGCCTCTGCATTTACCTCAATCTTAACGTTTCCAAAAACAGTAGAATTGTCCAGTGGAGAAATAATCTCCAATTGAGGTGAACGACTATCAAAAAGAAAAGTATAAGATATTATGCTTAAAGTGAAGATAAGTATAAAAGCGAAGCAAAAAACTTTTTTTGGATTTTTAAATTTTGAAATATAATAATAAGGCTTCTTATTAATTATGCAAGTTATTCCCAATGAAAAACCGCTCCTAAGAAAGATTCTAAATTTTTATAAGAACTGGTTATCGTGTCCGAAAGGGTATTTAAGAATTACTAAAAAAAGCAATATAGGTCATACAAATAGGTAATAATGATCTGTTTAGAGTGATTGAAGTCTTAAACATATAAGTTATTTAATTCAAGCGATTAATATAAAAAAAATGCAATTATCACTGTTTTGAGATTTATATGTCCTGAGTTGGGTGTTTTTGTGAAAAAAAGTAGTGAACAAAATACAGAAGAACAAAGTGAAGAAAAGATTAGCTTAGAGTTAATATTGAGGGCATTGAAAAATCAAAAGAAGGTAAAACTACCCTTTCGTGGACAAAGTATGGAACCTTCAATTAAAGATGGAGAAGAAGTTTTTTTTCAAAAAGTGACTGTTGAACAAATTAAAATTGGAGATATCATTCTGTTTAAAAAAGCAGGAACATTGATTGGACACAGAGTTTTATGGAAAGTCAAATTAAAGACAACTTATTTCTTAACCAAAGGAGATAATTCTTATTTTGCTGATCGTCCAATTCAAGCTAGATCTGTTTTTGCTAAAGTAATCGAATTAAATAGTAAAAATAAGTACAGCAATGTTAATTTCAAGACTAAGATTGGCTTTCTACTTGAAATATTTGTTTCAAAATTGAGGCCAAAACAGCTAAAGAAGTATAAGATATTTAGAAGTAATATATCACGAAAACTCAGAGGAAATTTTTTTCATATTTTTAATTGAAGATAACAAAAACATGAGTTCGATTTCATGTTCAGGATTACAAAGATATCAGTACATGGTGTAAGACTGAATTTCATATCTAATTCAGATTTCTATCACGATGAAATATTGGAAGACTATAAACATTTCGAGTTAAACTCAATAAAGGATTCAAATTTAGATGCAAACGTATTTTTCCAAATTATGAATGATTTAAAGTCGTTTCCTATTAATTTTTATGGTTTAAAAGAAGCCAAACTGATAAAGGAAATTCTTACCGACGATTTAGCGGAATTTAGTATTAGTGTGTTAGATGATAGTTGGATAATTATAAACGGTATGTCTGGCAATGTTATCTTTCTAGCTAATCCAGATCAGGAAATTTATCACGGATACTCAACAGTTGAAAATCTTTCAGTGTACCATATGCTCACAGACATGATTATGAATATCTTAACAAAGAAACTAATTAAAAAAAAGATATTTAGTGTTCATGCTGCAGCAGCTTCAAAGAATAACGCGGGAATTCTATTTCCAGGTAAAGCAGGTAGCGGAAAAACCACACTCTCAATTATATTGACAAGATTGGGCTATAATTTTCTGTCTGATGATTATCCACTAATTTTAAGTAAAAATTCTACTTTTGAGATCTTTGCTTTTCCTCTTAGATTGAAAGTCCGGCCAGATATAATTGAACAATTTTCAGAATTTCAAATTTATACGAGGAGAAAAGGAACACGAGTTAAGCGTCCTTACATTGACATTACTGAGATATATGCAAATTGTTTAACAAGAAAAGCTAAGCTTAAATTTATTGCATTTCCGATTTTAACTTCTGGAAAGTCTAATTATAAACAATTGTCATCAGAGGAAGCACTTCAAAGATTACTACCTTGCGTTTTTGATCCATTTCCATCTGTACAAAAGGACACATCAATTCGCAAAAGTATATTTGAAATAGCATACAGTTTAGTTCGCAACATAAAATGTTATGATTTATTTTTAGGAAAGAATCACTCTCAAGTTTTAAAAACTGTAGATGATATTTTCGATAATAACGATTAGTACTAAAACTAGCCAGTATTTTAGATTTTTTTATTCAATCTTAAAAAAGATTATATTGAAAACTAGCTTAATATGAGTTGACTAAGCCCAAAATATACTAAAAAATAGCAGGAATTAAATAAAAAAATATTTTAGAATCCCCAAGATCCCTTGACGACTCCAATTTCGACATCAAGTTCCTTAATTTCTGGTTTTTCCCATTTCATGTATAACACCAATTGATACGTTAATCTTTTTCTAATATCTTTACTCCTTATATTTAAAATTAACGGTTTCCTCAATTGGATTTCGTATTTTTGAGATATTCTTAGCCATTTTTAGAATTCTTTTCTCTTAATGAAAGTCTTTTGTACATATAATTCCTGTAAATCTGCTGCAAAGTCTGAGATGTATCCTTTCGTTTTTTTCCAGGAACCATAAAGTCACCCAATGTTTTTTTTCTCCAAGAAGCGCATTTTGACTTAAAGCCAGAACTTTAATTTCTAGACGTTTCTATTTTTTTTCATTGTGAATCACTCAAATACAATACAATAAATTATTGGGGGTTTCTATTTACTTCTGAAAGATGTTCTTCTTAATGTAAATAATCCTTTGGTATCCTAGAGAGTTCTTAATTTATTATTTAGGGAAAAACTCTTTAAAATGAGATTTTATACATTAATTTACTATTTCTTTAATTCTAAAACTGACGCATTATTCTTAAGAGAAATCAGTTTATAACGAAAAAGCCGTTGAAATATGGGAAGTAGCTCAAAGGATGAGGCACTCAAGATCGTTGATAGTTCTGCTATAGTAGCATCGCCATCTATTAGATGTGAGATAATCGCATCTCCCAAATCCAGATTGACATAAGGGTAGTAATCTAAAAATCCTTGAGGATCTGAAATGTAAATTGGTTTCTTAATCGCTTGGGACGAAAAAATTCGTGAATTTTTAAGGTCTTCATCTCGACGATACACCGTGTTAAGAAATTTGTACAATTCTTTGAATTCTTCTATTAGAATTTCTCCAGAATCTCTGATTCTTCTTACTATTAGAGCAATGCGGCGTACTAAAGGTTTAATCTCTTTAAAGAAAAACCAATCGTATTTTGATTCTATTAACAAAGATATAGTTGCAGGGGTTTGTTTTTCTGTTTCATTCTCTTCAAGTGAAAAAAGAAAATAGTAGACTAAAATAGTAATCCCTTTGTCGGGAAATTGAAATAATGAAGCGCCTTCAAAATCTATGGAGAGATCTATGGTGGTCATAACGAGGGTGGCTGCTTTGATTGCAATTTGGTGAACTAATGTCTCATCTAAAGTTGCGGGGTGAAAATAAAGAGGTTCTGATATTTCAGTCATATCTGAATGTGCAAAAATAATTCCACGTGTCATTTCTGTATATTCCTCTTGTCGATATTTCGCTGATACCTTTATTTCGACGAAAACCCTTTTCCAGTTACCAAATTATCAAAAGTCTATGCTTTTAATATATATAATCTAACCCGAAATTCATTGACTTATAAGGAATAACTTTCGAAAAACGTCACCTTTAATTATTATTCATCATAATCTGAATTCACTTTAGTAAATGAGATAAGTCTTCATTTTCGTATAAGCATTTCTTTAATATAATGGAAAGCAATTGGCTGTTTAATGCGTTGAGCCAAAAGAAATCGTAATTCATGACTCAGTCCAGATCTTTGGACATCTAAAATAAATTGTTTCAAATTTCTTTTAGATTTAAGGAGATTTCCGTATAATAGACCTATCTTACTTACTGAAGAGTTCCAGAATAATGGAAATTCTATTTTAGTTTTTTTCAATAACGCCCAAATCAGTTTTAAAAAGAAATTTCTTGACAATTGTTTAAAAACGCTTCTGGGAATTAAATCTGGATGATAAAAGAAGTGAACAAGATAAAGGAGACATAGAAGTGGAAATAACAGATTATTCTTCTGCGCACTATATAAAATGTGATCCCATTTTAGTTGGTCTTTGGAATAAGAAATTATTCTTATAACGTCGAAGATATCTCTAATCAGAAAATACCCTGATTCAAATAATCTTGAGCAAATAAACAAAATGTTGGCTTCTGGAGAAACTGTAAAGAGATTTGATCCATCAATTTTCATTATATTTTTGTTTCGAAAAAGTTCTTCTTTGCAGTTTTTATGATTTCCCCAAATTAATTCTTTGTGGAGATCAATACTTATTCTATCCTTTTTAGCAAAATTTAAGGCGAACAGATGTTTTTCTTTAAGTTGTCTTTTTGGGAAAACCCTGTATCCAAAATCTCTTAATTTTTTGCAAGCCATTTTGAATTTTTTCACTGAGGAGACTAAAACATCAATCTCTAAAAACTGTCTGTAATGAGAATGAGGATAGAATTGGTCAATGGAATGTCCTTTTATTAATAGAAATCGAATATTGTTTTTATTAAACAACTTTATGATTTCTTTTATCGTATAATTTGCTGTAAGATAATAAGATAAGTATTTATAATATAAACGCCTTAATTGTTCAAGAATCTCCTTTGGTACTTGAATATCTTTAGCAATATCAAAAAAAATGTAAACTTGAGGAATAATAGAATTCCTTTTAGCACACTCTATGATGTAAAGCCAGTCAATTGAATTTTTTTTCTTCCTCATCGTTTCCAGTTCTTTAACGAATAATTTACTATCATCCATGATAGTCTGGAACAGAAGCATGTCTTCAATTCGCTGAAATTTCATTAAAGTTCCTCAAACATAACAATTTTTATTTTGCATGTATCTAAATTTCGAATCTAACATAAGTTTGACAATCTAGAGATATCGAGTACACTTATTTTCCCTCAATGTTTTTTAAAACGGATAAAAAGCCTGGGAAATTCGATTTTTCAGGTGTTTTATATTTCAAAATACGGTCCAAGTTTATAAAATAAATCAACTAGTTTGCTATTCTAGTTAATTTCTATCATCATTTTTTCAAAAAATTTACTTTACATGCCTAAGATGAAGGTGATTTAAGTTTGCATCGCTACGAAGACACACCTATTCTAGTAACTGGGGGAGCTGGTTTTATTGGCTCAGAATTAGTGAGGCAGTTACATGAACTTGGAGCTGTGGTTACGGTTTTGGATAATTTTTCCTCAGGTGCGGACGCTAATCTTGCCGAATTACAAAGAGTAAATGTTGTCCGAGGCGATATACGTGACCAAGAATTAGTTAAGGAATTAGTTAAGGATCAAGAGGTGATTTTTAATTTAGCCGCTTTTCCCTTTATTCCTGCTTCTTATGCTTACCCTAGAATGACCTTTGAAGTCAATGTGACAGGTACTTTAAATGTGCTCTTAGCTGCTACTTCCGAAATAGCAGATATCAAGATGATTTGCCACGTTTCAACCTCAGAAGTTTATGGAACTGCCCAATACATTCCAATGGACGAGAAACATCCTCTAAATCCTCATTCAACTTATGCAGCCTCAAAATTGGCCGCAGATAGATTATGTTTTACACTATATCATGAACAGGACCTTCCAATCGTGATAATCCGTCCTTTTAATGCTTATGGGCCGCGCGAGACACATCCATATATTATCCCTATACTGATTAGTCAGTTGTCAAGATCAGATATACTCAATTTAGGTAATATCGAAAGTAGCCGCGATTTTACTTATGTTTCAGATACAGTTAGAGGTTTGCTACTTGCTGGGCAAACTTTAACTGCGAGGGGAGAAACAATAAACCTAGGTAGTAATAATGATATTAAGATCAAAGATTTGACCTATCTTATTGCACGTTTAAAAGGTAAGACGGACATTGAAATCAATACAGATCCTATGAGATTACGTCCACTTGATGTAGATCGCCTGTGCTGCAGTAATGAAAAGGCAAAGAAAATTTTAAAATGGTCACCTCAGGTTAGCCTTGAAGAAGGATTAAGGCATACAATAACTTGGTTTGAAAATAATGGTCGAAAATGGCCATGGGAAAAGCGTGTTGGCAAATACAATTTACCCATTTAAGAGTTAGTCTCCCAACAATTTTGATCAAGAATATTTGACAGAAAAACTTTTTTCCAAAATTCTATTTATACGAAAAATTGTCGAAAGTATATAAAGACAAACAAGGAATTAGAACTCATATTACGCGAATACCTAAATAGAATAAATTAGAATAAAAGGAAGGCAGAATTATTGAATCTCTTGATTACCGGTGGTTGTGGATATATTGGTTCTCTTTTAATCAGAAAACTTCCATTTGCATTTACTGATAAAATCAATATTACTGTTTTCGATAATCTTTCTTCTGGAAGAGAATACATGCTCGCAAATTTGCCCTCAAAGGCTAAATATCGATTTTTTAGAGGCGATGTTCTAAAAAAACAAGATCTTCTAAAAGCAATGGAGAATAAAGATATCGTTATTCATTTAGCTGCGATAACTGGAGCCTGTGATTCATTTAATATGCCAGATCTTTTTATGAAAGTAAATTACGAGGGAACCAAAAACGTTGTTGAAACTTGCTTAGAACAAGGTATCAATCGATTAATATATGCATCTACTTGTAATGTGTATGGAGGAAAGCGAGAAAACAAATTATTAAATGAAAAATCTTCAATAACACCCCCAAATCCATATGCAGATGCAAAATACAAAGGAGAATTGGAATGTCTTAAGTATCACAAAGATTATAAACTACCTGTAACTTGCTTACGATTTGCTACAAACTATGGTTGGTCTCCTGGAATACGATTCAATCTTGCAATTAACCTTTTTACATTTAAAGCAGTAATAGGCGAGAAAATAACAATCTTTGATACTGGAGAAGACTGGAGACCTTATATTCATGTCCAAGATACTGTAAGGGCAATAACTACAGCAATCAGAGCACCGGAAGATGTCGCAATCGGGGAAGTGTTTAATGTTGGATCAACTGAGGAGAATTACAAAGTAAACCAAGTTGCACAACTTGTGAAGGAGAATGTAGAAAACGACGTAGAAATAGTTCATATCAAAAAAGACGGGCTTCATTTTTCATATAACGTTGACTTTTCGAAAATCAAACAGAAACTTGGTTTTCATACTAGATTTTCAGTTGTTGATGGAATCAGAGAACTTGCTGAAAATTTTAAAGTATTATTTAACAATTCTAAGATGCTTGTTCCTAATTTGACGAGTGAAAGTCGTCACT
>NZ_JAHPYX010000003.1:0-23707 GCF_019058535.1 Candidatus Borrarchaeum sp. | reverse complement strand
CTTCGAGCTATTACATAACTTGCTAAGTGATGTGTTGACAAATTATGTAATCCTGAATATTTGTAGTTCCCAATGAGGGATGTGTATTCGGGAAATACCTTTCGAAAGGACACACCGCGCTTTTTACATTTTCGCTCCAATAATTGCAGGGCGGTGGTCTTCATATTGCTCAATTTTCGGTTGCGTGTTGTGTTGTAGGAAAACTCTTGCTCGAATTGTAAATCCTCGACCACAATGCCTTTGCCTTTATTGATGCAATAATTGACGACTTTATCCATTTTATAGGAGATATAATCTTGACGTTTATCTGTTCCATAGGTGTGAAGGTTGCCAAATGAGATGCTATGATAAGAGAGTAGTTCACCGTTCCGATCTACATTGGTTAACGCCACAAAATTATAGTTGAAATCTAAGCCGATGGCACCATGTTGGTAGCTGTAACTTGGTACAGGTTCTGGGATCTCATAGGACACATGGGCAAAATAGCGCAGCTTCCCCTTGAAGAAACTCCTTTTTACGGTTACCGTGTATTTATCAGCATTAATGACTTCCTGAAACCATTTCTCCTGCACAGAATTTACGGACATGGGAATGATCAGCCATTTGCGTCCTTTTTGCTTGGAAAAGGTTCGTAACTTGACCGTTTTATCATTCAATAGTTTGATGTTCAGGTTTTTCACTCCGTGTTGTTTCTTTCCGATACAACTAAAGGAAGAATCCCGTCGTATCCTGAACTCCTCTCTACTTATTTTGCCAAGGATTCGGTCTCTAAATAATTTCTTAGTGCCGAACACAACAGGTTCAAGCTGTAAATGGTGTAATTTCGCCATTATCGAGGATCTACGGGCGTATAAACCCTTTAACCGCCTGTCATGCGCATCTTGTTCCTTTATGGTGTTGATTTTTTTTGTAATGGTTTGTAGTTGTTTGGTCAGGTATTTCCGTCGTTTTTCCAGCCATGTCTTTTGTGCTTCTAGTGTCTGCTTGTTATCGGTTAGGATGGTGCCAACATAGGGGTTATTGTGACACAGGCTCATCAAACAGTGTTGGATGGTCTGTACTTCTCCAAAGCGTGCTTTCATGTAATCCTCGCCATGAAACAACACCTTATACCCAATCCGTTTCACATGATTATAGATAGTGAAGATTTCATTTAGTTTGTATTCCTGTTTTTTGTCGGGATAGATTCCAAATTTAACCGTTTGAATCATTGCTTTCCTTCCTTCCCTTCCCCTAAAGTCTTTTTTTGGCGTTATCAGAAAATTATTATACAATATTATATATGTAACTTCTGGTTTATATAGTTTTTGATGTTTATAAAGGCATATAAATACCAAAAGTTATTTTATGTTATATTCATGATATTTGGGTAATATTTTTAAACAGTATAGTCTATATAATTATTCAGGGAATGGAATATGAAACGATCATTGCTGGAGATCGTAAAAATACTTTTTGACACGCTTGATGAAAATGGATCAAATCCATTTATTCGCACTAAAGAGATCGTTGAGAAAACTGGCATAAGTCATCGCTCTTTAAAGCCGCTGGTCGAATTAATTCAGTTTATTCAAGAACAAAAAACCCTGAAATTTATCCAACAATCGCCAAGAGTAACACTCTATTTTCTTGAGTAAGGGGGACATGTTTAAACGGAAAAAGTTCACACAAAAAAGGGTCAACGTTCACTTGTGGACTCATAAAACAAAAGAGAGAAAAAGAAAGGATAGATTCAAGAACCTAACTTGTGGATTTACAAAGCCTAGTTAATGCCGGAATCTCCTTTCGAACCGTCGTTTGAGCGCTATATAACTTCTCTTTCAACGCTGTGTGGTAAAATTCAACTCTCATCGTGAGTTATAACGACTATCGAGTTCTTGATATATGTTCAGCATACGTTTGGAGATTTCTGTCCAATTATATTTTTGAGCAATTACTTGTCTCCCTCTAATAGAAAGTTCTCTAGCAAGTTCCTTGTCTAATATAAACGTTCTAATTGCCTTTGCAAGGGCGACTGAATTTTTTGATTCAACTACAATTCCGCATTTTTCTTTTGTAAGTACCTCGGACACCCCTGCAACATCTGTAGATATTACAGGGGTTCCAAAGGCAAGCGCTTCTAACGCAACCATGCCAAATCCTTCAAGTTTGGTAATTGATGGCAACACAAGAAGATCTGCCAGAGTGTAATACTTTTTCAATGTTTCCTCTTCAATGAAGCCTGTAAAAGTCACCTTCTCGTCAATATGCAATTTTCGTGATAATTTTTCATAGTAGGGACGAAGTTCACCTTTTCCAATAATAAAAAGCCGAATTTCTGGGACTATTTTATAGACTCTAGCAAAAGCCTTTAGCAAATATGTTAACCCCTTATAGCGATGGGATGCAGTAAGTTTAGAGACAAAAAGTATTACAAATTCGTCAGAGAGGCTCATTTCACTTTTTAACTTATCTTTATCATATTTTGACTTAAGATATCGGAGATCTACACCAACTGGAATTACAGAAATTATTGAACGCATCTTTTTCAGAATATCTGCAGTTTCAATATATTGATGAGTTGTAGTGATTATTTTCCTAGCAAATTTTAATGTAAGTTGAAGGAGAGAATTAGAATATAGCTTAGAAAACAGAGTATTTAATGAACTTAACGAACTTACACGTCCTACTTCTAAATTATGAACTGTAACGATTAATGGGATACGTCTAAAATGACAATTGAAGGCAGTAATATCATAAACCATTGGATGTGGTAAGTGAGCATGTATTACGTCTGCATCTTCTTTAATAAGTCTTAAGAATAACGATGGAAGAATAGGTGTATTATAAATCTTACAAAGAGTTGGTATTCGAATTACAGGTATTCCATCAAATTCTATTGTGGATGCTGCAGTCCGATCTGATTTTGATGTATATATCTTTACTTCATGACCTTGTTTAATGAATTCTTTTGATAGATGGTACACGTAATTCTCAACTCCACCCACAACATCAGGGAGAAAGTGTGAAGTAACGTGTATAATCCTCATTAGAATTCACTTTATTTTATGAAAGACCTTTAAAACTAAATTATTTCAAATCTTCTTTAGATTCCCATAATTTTAGATTACTGTTTCCCTGCTGATTTCGCTAACAATAATATTTTTTCGTTTAAGTGTTCTTAATTGAACACAAATCTTTTAAGAGTTCTCAAATTATACTGTCATCGCAATAATTAAATAACAACAATTTGACGTTTAGGCTTAGCACTAGATTTAGTAACAAATTGGCATGAACTAATTTGAAGCAAAGATTTTCACCGAAAGCAACTAATTGGGTATGAGATCATGTCATTTCTTAATAGCGTTTGGAAACGCATCAGAAAGCAGATGGTTTGGCCAAATGTTGAAATTAGTGTGGTTGTTCAGTATACTTTACTTTTCATCATCTTTTCAATTGCTCTCTTGTTACGTCTATTTCCTTTTTTTAGATTTGAACCACTTCTGAAAGCATTTGATCCATGGTTTCAATATCGTGTCACTGAATTTGTAGCAAATAATGGTTATGCTGCCTATTTCTCGTGGTATGACACACAAAGTTGGTATCCTTATGGTCGTCCTATTTGGAAGGGTTCATATCCAGGCACGCCTTTCGCTGCAGCGACAATATATTTCATCCTGAAAGCCTTAGGTATTAATACAGATATATTAATTATCTGCTATATCTTCCCTGCATTAATGGGTGCAATCACTTCTGTACTATTATACTTCTTTGGAAAAGAAATTGCTGACACAAAAACAGGATTGATTGCTGCATTTCTATTGGCCTTTTGTCCTGCATATATTAGCAGAACAATGGCGGGTTTCTTTGATAATGAAGGTCTTGGAATATTCTTTATGGTTGCTGCTTTCTTCTTTTTCGTGCGCGCTGAAAAGAATGGTTCACTAAGTGACGGCATCCTTGCCGGTTTAAGTCTTGGCGGACTTTCAGCCAGTTGGGGTGCATTTACATTTGCCTATGGTTTAATACCACTTGTAGCCATAGCCTTACTCTTATTAAATCGCTACTCTCACAAACTATTGTTGTCGTATTCACTGACCGTTCTAATTGGCTTACTAATTACTATTCTTGTGCCTAGAACAGGTGTCAATTTTCTTACATCATTTATTGGATTCTTTTCACTCATTGTTCTGGCAATTTTACTTATTTATGGGGTTTTATTCTGGGTAAAGCCACTTGTACCTGATGTTTCGTTTGGAAAACTTCTTGCTGTTGTAATGATTGTAGCAATAGGATGTGTAATTAGTATCGTCGCATATCTGGTTTCACAAGACCAGCTATCACTAATAACCGGAAAATTCTTAGCAGTAATCAATCCAATAAATCGTCCACCGCTCATTGAATCTGTTAGCGAACATATTCCTTTAGCGTGGGGTCAATTGTTTTTCAATTTAGATCTTTTGGTTTTTCTTATGCCTGTCGGCATATATTTTGCATTTCGTAGATTAAGAAATGATGATATCTTTCTTATACTCTTCAGCATCACAACAGTTTATTTCGCGGGTTCAATGGTCCGTCTTTTACTTATTTTAGCCCCTGCGGCTTGTCTTCTTTCAGCATATGCTTTAACAAATGTTTTAAGACCGTTCTCTAGAGTTTTACTCGAACGCGCTGCAATTGTGCGTAGGAGAATTCGGGTGACAGAAGTTGTACCAAAAGATTATGCGATTTTTATTTTGATTTTCATAGGGTTTATTATGACGCTTTATACATGGCATGGGACTCAGGTAGCGTTCGATTACTTTAGTAGTCCTGATGTGATTCTTGTAGGAGAAACCTCAAGTGGGGAACCTGTGGAATTGCATGATTGGCAGGAATCAATGCAATGGTTAAGGGAAGAGACAGACTCCAACGCAGTTATCGCAGCATGGTGGGACTACGGATATTGGATTGAAGCTATTGGAAACAGGACAACTATTGTTGATAATGCCACAACGAATAGTACACAAATTGCGTGGATAGCTGCTGCCTTTATGTCTCCTCCTGAAAACGGAACAGAGATTTTTAAGATGCTCGGCGCAGATTATGTACTAGTACATTTTACAGGTGCTGTTGGAGGCACTGGCGGTGACGAAGGTAAATGGATATGGATGGTTCGCATCGCAGAACAAAATTTGTTCAATGAAACAAAAATTCGCGAAGTAGATTATTATGATGAAGAATCAGGAACCCCTAAGGATCCATATTACGACTCGCTACTATATCAATTACTTTACTATAACTACTACAATGCACCCCGCACCGTATCGAGTATTACATCATCTTTCCAAGAAGCGCATACAACTGAAAATTGGCTTGTCAGAATTTATCAAGTGAATTAACTAAATTTCTTAGCAAAACGAATGATATGAGGTCTTTACTTCTGCAAGGTCTCTAGAAGCGCACTTCTTTAGGAATAGGTAGTTTATCCAATATATGATAAATCGTCTTTTTCTTCTTCGCTTTCTTGTCTTCTTGTTCCAGGTCTATGCCTTTGTTTTTGTTTCATTTGATCTATAAGTTTAGTAAGATTCTGCGCTTTGATTGCTAAAGGTCCAAGATCTAGCTCTATTTCAACAAGTTTAATCAGTTTTTCAAGAACTACTTTGGCAGAAAGTGCATCTGCCATAAATCCAGACGTCTCGCCCAGTAGGCATGCTCCTTCTATTCCCCTCATCTTTCCAAGACCAATGAGTAACCCTGAAGCCCCCACTATAGGTCCTCCAGATTCATTTATCTCGATTTCTTCGTCCTTAAGTTGCTTTATTAAAGAAAGACTAGTGGCAGTCCCAAAAACTCTAGGATATTTAGAAACGCTTCCTGTGGCATACCCACCAAGCGTATAGATTTGACTCACTTTATATTTTTCAGCTAGGTCTAATATCATATTAACTATTGTAAATTGCCCTTCTGGCGTTTGACTTTGATAATCTCCTGTAATAAATATAACATCATGTTTCCCACCACTTTTCGAAAGTTGGGAAAACCAAAATTCATTACGAAGAAGCCTTAGAATCCCATCATTATTTACAAGCACATGATAAGGAAAAGTATACGAAAAAAGTTCTGCAAAATAAATTGCTTTAAGCTCTTGGATCATGTGGCTTACTCCTAGTTTACCAACATTTCCAACACCTGGCAACCCTTGAATTAGTATAGGGTCTTTCAAAGATATTGGATCTAAATCCTTCAAGAAGCGGATTCTGGACTTCATTTATAATCACTCCTCTTTTTGGTGAAGTGTTAAAGTTGTTTTAAGAAGCATCCGACGATATTTTCCGTACTTATCTTGTGGGCTAAACTTTGAAGGGGCAGCAATTCTTAAGTGTCCACCGCAATTAGGACAAATTTCTTTTGCCAAACTATACTGATAACAAGCAACACATTTCTTCAACAATTTCCCCATACCAAAATTCACCCATCCATTTCTTAGTAAAATCTTTGTGTTCAGGCACAATATAAGGATCCAATGTCAATGAAGTTTTGTTCATAATATGGATTATTGGCTCATTATAGAAATTGATTCGTTGAGAAATGCAACAGACCTTATAGCCAAGTACAGTTAAAAGCCTCACTGCTTTAGCGTGAGGTAGTTTAAGTATCCTCTTCGAAGTATCCTTCTCCTCCTCCTTTCTCCAGAGCGGTAATTGTTGTACTTACGGCTTTATTTAAGATTTTCTCTGCATTTTTATAATCATTTGCTTGAATTGAGAACCTATATCGTGGTGATCCGACCAGATTAACATCTAGAGTAATATCTTTTCTCCGAGTTGATTTTAAACCCTTTTTCAAGGCATTTTTTATTATTTCAACGCCATCTGGTTTGTAACATTTAAGTTCAACTATTTTTGTTAGTTTTACTTTCCTTATAGTTACATGTGCTTTTGCTAGTTCAACAACGGTCTTTATCCATTCGTCATCAATTCCCATTTTTTCTAGAACTGCTTCACCTTTCTCATGTATTTCTTCAAATCCAGCGTAGATTTCACCAAATTTTTCCTCTAAAGGCCATCCCACGGCATCATAGACTTCTTCTTTAGTTTTATCTAGTTGTTTTGCAACTAATTCTAAGAGATTATCTGCTTTCTGTGAACGTTTCCATTCCTGAATCTTATTTCTTCGCATCACGATTGTAACTCGCCTAAGCGAGAGATCTACGTGATTTTTTGCTTCTTCGACACGTAGCACTTTCGCAACTACCTTCTGCTTCTCCCTTACGTAGTTACGAATATTGCGGACCCACGTTGAAGCTATTTCTGAGATATGAATAAGCCCTTCTTTCCCTTCGAATTCATCTAAAGTTGCATATGCACCATGAGAGGAGATTTTTGTAATAGTGCCTATTACAAATTCGCCTTCTTCTGGGAATTCTTTTTTCTTTTTGACCATTTCTCTCATCTTTTGTTCTATTATTGTAATAGATTAGACAAAGAAGTGAAATTCTAGCAGAAAAACTTATTCTAGGACTTGGATGATTTTGCTTACAATTTGTGCTTTGCCCCTAGTAGGTTCTGCGAGAACTCTGTTGCAAATAATGCATCTCACAGTTGTAGTCGCTGAACCAAATATTTTCTGTTCATTTCCGCATTCTGGACAGCGAACTAATAGAAATCTGGAGCGTGGTTGCGGAATCATTTTTTCGATTTTCAACTTCATTTTCTCCTGACTATTCAAACTTATGATTTGATGTTCACTATAATCTTTTAAAAAGTTTCGTTACAACAGCTGACAAGCAGATCCCAACTTTTTGAGAGATGAATTATCGTTATGTGCCTCTAATTTCATAAGTACTTCACTAAAATCGCGTTATTTTTCATTATCTTCCGAAAAAAGCAAAATGTTACGTATACAGTCCAAAAGTGGTATTTCCTGCATATATATTGGTTATAGGAAAGGATTTTTTGCCTTTAGACTACGATAGTTTAATCCTTTTTGATTTCAACAGCTAAAGCAACATTCCTATCAATTAATGCCTTTGCATTTTCATTTGGCAAAATGCAAATATCTTCTGGCATAAAAGGGCCGTATATCTTTAAATCTGTACCTACGAAGGAATCTAGTTGTTCTAGTATTCTAACAATCTTTCTTCCTGATTGAATTTCTTCATTTTTTGTTGTCTGATTTTCTTGAAATACTATTCCAAAATAAGTATTTATTGCATCTCCTAGATTTGAATGTAGAATATCTTCAATTCTAGTTAGATTTGTGAAATCTATCTCTACATTATCAACAATACTTTTCAGTATCTTTCTCATTCGAAGGGTGATGTAGTCCTTAATTATAAAATCTAATCGTTCATGTTTGGTTTCAAATAAATTCTTTTCCAGCGGTGTTAATTCGTCGTATTGCTTTTTTACCTTGCTTTTTTTAATATATTCTCCGATTTTTGCACAAAAATCATCAGTCAATGAGAGGATTTTTATTGAGTTCCATTCCTTGATCCATTTCCGGTACATTTCTTCATAATTGTACATTTACTCCCTCAATAGGTGTTTAATTTCCTTATTATGTCTGGACAAATAGTTGCGAGGTTCTTTAGTTTATCAAGTTGAACTAAAGATCATTCTATATTGATTTAATGCCGCACAAGAGTTTTTATCAATCCTTCGCAAGAAGACCCCTCAACTTGTTGAATGGTAGTTCACCATACATCGTTGACTGAAAATTAAGAATCCTATAAATGAAGGATTCTTATTCACTACCTTCAATTCGGGGGGCTAAAAAGTATTCTAACTTTCCTCCTCCGATAGTCTCAAATCCAATTTTTAATGGCATATCACTTGAATATTCAATTTCTAGATTTTCTGCTGCACTAACAGCTTTTGTCATATCACTTAGATACTTAAGGGCATAAATTGCTTTTGATTCTTCTCTTACTTCATACTTATAAAGCGTATCTGTTTCCTTATCAATGATTACCTCAACTTCGCCCGTGTCTCCTTCAGCGGCTACTTTAAGCATATCTGCGGTCGTCTCCAGAAGAATATAATCCCCTACAACTTCCGCGTCTTTAATAGCATCCTTAAAAACGCCTGCAACTATATTGATAATTGTATTAAATTCAATTTTAGGAATAGGTATTTCCTCTCCACTTGTATCTCCAAGTAAAGAAAGGCTGAAATTACGTGTGACCTTGTCAGATTTTAACTTCAGTTTTAATTTATTCTTAGTCTCATCCACAGTAAGTTCTAAGGAATCTGATCCTCCTGCTCTTCGCATGATCTGCATCATTTCAGTAAGGCTAATTCCAAATTTTGTTTCGCCAGTGCATTTGTAATCTTGAAATACGCTGGATGGTACTTGGAGGTCAACCATTGCAATATGTGCTTCGTCAATCGCGCGTGCATGAAGGCCAGATTCGTCTGCAGAAAAATAAATCTCCTTTACAAGAGCTGATAGCGCTTCTATAATTGTCTTCCATGTGATAGCTTCTTCAAAAAAGGCTTTTACAACCATTTTCATCATCTCTGTTAAATTATTTTAAAATCTCATTTAATCTATCATTCAGTTGAACTGTGAGAACAACTCCTTAAAAGATAAATTATCTTATTACGCGCTCGTTCATAGAAATACCCCAAGGAAATTCCTTCCCTTAAGGGTGGAGAGGAAGTGAGATCGGACTCTGCTTACACCCCCCCCTTCTGTGAGGCGCAGGGGATAGTTTACCCAACCTCGCTCGGGTGGTGTTTTAATGACGGGTACTCGCAAGTCCTGTCGCTCCCAACACCAGGGAGTAAGTCCACTTCGAGATTGTTGTAAAGGCTTTTTACATCAGCAGCATCGTTCCTACCCCTCAGAACTTTTAACCACCGACGACAGACCAGGGGGCTAGTGGAACACCCCAGGGTGTCGTGGCCTAAACAACTGCTGCATCTCACTGAGAGATGCCCTCTAATCAACTAAGAGACTTGCATGAACAAGTCCCTACCCTTTAGGGTGGGGTAGTTGGCTTACCTGTTGATCTTTAGTTTTACTTAGACTAATATAAAACATAATAGTTCTTTAAAAAAGTTATTTAGATGTAATAATCTTGATTAAAAAAGTTCATTTGTAATGGTTGTACAAGTATGAATATTTGTATCGCTACGGATTTATTCCCCCCAGAAGGAGGCGGTAGTGAACTTAGCGCTTATTTTTTGGCGAAAGGTCTTGCTAAACGAGGGCATAATCTCTTAGTCGTTATGCCTCATTTTGGTCAAAAAACAGTTTATAAAGAGCACAAATGGTTTAAAATCATCCGTTTTCGATATCTTCGTGCGCCAAATGTGGATTTTTTAAGAAATGTTGTACAAAATGAGTTGCTTTATATTTATATGGCCCAGATGCTCAAAAAGATTGTAAAAACTTACGAAATAGAACTTATTCACGCGCAAAATATGCTTACAGTTCCTCCATCTGTTATTGCTGCTAAAAAAACTAACATTCCCGTAATAGCCCATATTCGTGATTATTGGCCTATTTGTTTTAGGAGATCATTCATACGTCCCAATGGCAGCGTTTGCGACAGTTGTAATTCTAAAAATTTGATTAACTGCATTCGCCTAGAAGGTCAGTTTTCCTCTTTTTTCATGCCTGCTAGTATTCCATATATTTCCGCAAATATGGGTCTTAAACAATTACTATTGAATCGAGCAGATCACGTAATTGCAATTAGTGATGCAGTACGTACGATGCTTTTAGCAAGGCGGTCTATAGTTATGAAACATTTCTCGCGTTTGACTCCACAAAAAATCTCTGTGGTTCCAAATATAATGCCTATACCTTCAAAGAGACTTACAGAAAGTGAATTACTCGGAATGCGTCGTTATTACAAATTAGATGAAAAAGATATGCTTGTTTTATACGTAGGTCAATTGACTTATGACAAGGGGGTTCATATACTTATTAAAGCTCTTGAGCTATTATTACTCAAGAATACTTCATTAAAACTCATTATCCTGGGAAAGGGTCCATTAGCTAGTCATCTTGAAAAAATTAAAGGTCGTTTTGGCGATCAATTAAGATATTTTGGATTTTTACCATATATCAAAGTCCTACAATTCTATCAAATGGCTGATATAGTTGTAGTTCCATCAATCTGGCCTGAAGCACTAGGTCGCGTCAATCTTGAAGCTATGGCACTAAGAAAACCAGTCATTGCGACAAAAGTAGGTGGTATCCCTGAAATTATTACACACGAAAAAGACGGAATATTAATTGAACCCGGTGATCCTAAAGAGATAGAACATGCGCTTTACAGACTTATAAACGATCCAGATCTTAGATCACGTATTGGATTGGAAGGAAGAAAAACAGTAGAGAAACGATATAACGAAGGCATTGTTTGTGATCAGATACTCTCAATATATAAGAAATTAACGCGGTTTCGACAATAACTTCAGGCGTGTCCTCTTCAATATTTCCTTTAACTTGTAAATAAACTCAGTTACAGAAACAAATCTGAGCTGAAAGGTTGTACAAACATGAATATATGTATAACTACAGATTTATTCCCCCCAGAAGGAGGAGGTAGTGAACGTAGCACTTATTTTTTGGCGAAAGGCCTTGCAAAACGAGGACATAATATCCTAGTCGTCATGCCTCATTTTGGTCAAAAAACAGTATATGAAGAGCATAAATGGTTCAAAATCATCCGTTTTCGATATCTTCGTGCACCAGATGTGCCAGTATTCAGGAATATCGTTAAAAATGAATTATTTTGCCTTTTTATGGCAAAAAAACTTAAGAAAATCTTAAAAGATTACAGAATTGAGCTTATTCATGCACAAAACATTCTAACGATTCCTCCCTCCGTTATCGCTGGTAGAAATACCAAAATACCAGTTATTGGCACTATTCGTGATTATTGGCCAATTTGTTTTAGAAGGTCATTTACAAAACCTAATGGCAATGAATGTGACCAATGCAATTTCAAAAACTTAGTCAATTGTGTCAGTCTTGAGGGTGTGCTTCCCTCTTTTTCTATGCCAGTAATCCTCCCCTATATTTATGCAAATTTGGCTCTTAAACAATTATTATTAAATAAAACAGACCACGTCATTGCAGTAAGCGAGGCATTGCGTAAATTACTTTTGACAAGACTGCCCTTAAATAAATTGAAGAATTGTATACAATTGCCTTCCCAAAGAATCTCTGTAGTTCCAAATATAATGCCTTCACCTTCAAAGATCCTTACAAAACCTGAACTGATGTTAATGCGCCGTAACTATAAATTTAATGAAAATACTAAACTGATTCTTTTTGTAGGTCAACTAACTTATGAGAAGGGCATTCTTGTACTTATCCGTGCAATTAAACAATTATCACAAAAAAATCCTTCTGTAAAGTTTGCAATCCTTGGAAAAGGTCCTCTCACGGATTACATAAAGAAAATGCAAGCCAGTATAGGAGATCAATTTCGATATTTTGGATTTTTACCTTATAATGAAGTACTAAAATTCTACCAGATGGCAGATATTGTTGTATCTCCCTCAATTTGGCCTGAACCTCTAAGTCGTGTTATTATTGAGGCTATGGCACTAGGAAGACCGGTTATAGCAACAAATGTAGGTGGTACTCCAGAAATTATTACTCATGAAAAAAATGGCATATTAATTGAACCTGGGAATCCCATAGAGATTGAGAACGCGATTAATAGATTAATAAACGATTCAGATCTTAGATTTCATATAGGTTTAGAAGGAAAAAAAACAATAGAAAAACATTACAATGAAGCAAGTATTTGTGATAAAATACTCTCATTATACCATAGAGTACTTAGTAGTTACTGAGTTTCAAAAACTTCTGCAAATTCATCATGAAAATTTTTAATATCTCAGTCCTTCTCCGTTTTTAAGCTCAAAAAATTGATATGTGATTAGACCTCAATTGCGTTGTGGGATCTTATGTCTACTACGAGTAAAATGATCAAAGGGTATTCTTACGTTTCTTTAGATAATCTTACGTTTTATATTCTTGGTTTCGCTTATTGGCTATTAACAGCATGGTTTCTTACGCCCGGTCAGCTTGGATTAGTTACCTTTGCAATTTCTACAGTTGGATTTGGACAATTATTTTCCGATTTGCGTCTTGGACTAATCCTTAGACGTTATATCGCCGAATTCAGTACATTAGGCGAAGAAAATAAGATTAGAGTTTGTTTTAGATTTATTTTAAAAATTAGGCTTGCAGTGGCAACGATTTTTTGTATCTTCTTTATTGTTTTAGCAGATTATATCGCGATTTTCTTTCAGAATCCAGGATATGCGCTTGCATTGAGAGTTGCTGCGTTTAGTATTCTATTTGGAGCATTTACAGATATTGTAATGAGTGTGTTGGAAGGATTGCAAGAGTTTAAAAAAGAATTATTCTTTACGATTTTTAGAAGAAGTGCATTGATTCTCTTCTTCGTTCTCTTCGTTATAGTCAGTGGGTTTGGTGCTGTCGGTGCGTTACTTGGATACTCATTAGCGCCACTTATTGTTGGTATAATCTTTCTATTTTTAATTTTTCAGAAATTTGAAAAGGAATCCGAACCTAGTAAAGTCGAACTCGATATGAAGAGAATCATTAGTTATTCAAAATGGATGATCGTTTCATCTATTACATTTTATCTCTATAGCAACGTCAATATCTTAATACTCACCTACTTTTTTGATTTATTAACCGTAAGTTATTACAAAGTAGCGGTTGCCACTCTTGATAACATTATCGGCTACATCAATGTATCAGGAAGGGTCTTAGAACCGTTACAAACAAGTTTTTTTGTAACAAATAAGAAAAATGCCACTTTTTGGAAATTACAGAAAACATATTTTGAGAGTACAAAATATGCTTTCTTTTCTGCGCTTCCAATAATTGTTTTCACATTCTTATTAGCAGATTCAGTGATTTCTTTGTTATATCCCCCAGCATATTCTTCATCAGTCATTTTTTTGATAATTCTCTCTTTTGGATACGTTGGACGCGCAGTTACTATCGGTATACGTTCAACTTTTGCAGCGATTGAAAGACCAGACTGGATTGCGAAATATTATGGTCTAATGACTTTAATAAACACAGTAATTGCTCTCGGTTTGATTCCTTTCGTTCAGGAAATTGCTGTAGCGATCGCGTTTTCGCTTGGGAGTTGCGTTGGCGTTTTATATTGCGTTTTAAAAATTAAGGCATTTCTTAAAACTCCATTTCCTTCAATACCAGTCTTTAAATATACAATAGCAAGTATTCTCGTCTATATAGTCTGCTATGGAGTCTTAAGAGTACTCTCTTTGTTTTCAATCATTAATTTCATTCTTATTATCATTGTCATCGTCCTAGGAATCGCAATATATCTTCCCTCAGTAATCTTCCTTGGTGGTATTAACCACGAAGACTTAGATCGTTTGAAATTGTTTGCAGAAAGAGTTCCTTTTCTCAAGAGACCTTTTATCTTATTTTATGATTTCGGTTGCGTTCTTATTAGATTTAAAGAAAAGATATTAGCAAAATATGAGGGAAAATCTTGAAGATTGGCATTCTTCACCGTTCTCTTCATACAACACGTGGCGCAGAGAAAATGATCATAGATTTATGTACAGGGCTGAAGAAAAGAGGTCTTGATATCACAGTAATCACTCAAAATATTAGAACAAATGTTAAGAATATGTTTTCGCAAGAAGGAATTCATTTTTGTGACATAGGCGGTTCACCTATCGGTATGCAATACTGGTTTTCTATACCTAAGGTAGTGAAGAAACTACAAGAACATGTTCCAACTGACTTAGATGTCATAAATGCACACAATTTCCCTTCTAACCTAGCTGGATACAAATACATTCAATCGCAAAACAAACCATTTATCTGTTATATTCACGAGCCTCCACGATTTTTCTATGACAGGAATTATTTCAGAGAAGCAAGTTTGTCTTTCAAGTTGTTCTTCGGGCTTATTAGACACCTTTATATGCCTTCTGATCAAAAAGCAGTGAAATCTGCAGATTTAGTCTTGGCGAATAGTGCTTTTACAAAAGCGAAAATTGAAGCAGTTTATGAAAAAAATGCTCAGGTATTATATCCAGGTATCGATATTGAAAGATTTCATCATCGAAATGAAGGCAAAATTTACAGAGAACAGCTTTTCCCGAATATAGAGGCCGTAATTCTTACAGTATCGAGATTATCTCCCGTGAAAAACATCGCTATGCTAATTAAATCTTTTAAATACGTGTACAAAAAATTAAATTCATGTCGGTTAGTTATTATAGGACGCGGACAAGAAAAGAACCGCTTGGTAAAATTGAGTAAAACTCTCGGTCTAGATCATGCTATTCTGTTTCTGACAAACGTACCAGACAAAGAAATGCCAATTTATTACTCTATGGCTGATATTGTAGCGTATCCTCCTCTCATGGAGCCTTGGGGCCTAGTTCCGATAGAAGCAATGTCTTGTGAAACACCTGTAGTCGCTTCAAATGAAGGAGGTCCACTTGAATCAGTGATTCATGAGAAAACAGGTCTTTTATCAAACCCAAGGAATCCTATTGCATTCTCAAATGCACTTCTCATGTTATTAAAAAATGAGGAACTACGACACAAGATGGGCAAAGAAGGAAGGGCTTTGTCAGAGTCACGATTTTCATTAGAAGTAATGATCGATAATTTTTTAGCCGCGTTTCGGTCCGTCCTCTAATATTATATAAAAATTCAAAAAAAGTCCAGTTTATTCTTTTTAAGAGTTATTTACGTTCTGGAAATGGCTCTCAATTTCTTCCATTAAATCATCGCCACACTCATCAAATAAGATTTTTGCAAATTGTTGCTGTACTTGAGCCAAATCATCACGACATTGTGCCGACAAAGTTTTTCCCCGATAACGCCTGAGAGTCAGTAATATATCTGGGTCTTTGAACGTTGCGCTCACAATCAAATCATCAATTTCAGATGCAGCAGCAAACTTTGCACAAACGAAATCCCATTTTGAGATTTTCTCTTCTGGTGTGGCGGACATACAAAATGTCTCCTTGTGCTCTTATTTCACAGTCTTACTGTGTTTGTGAACGAAATATTACTTAAATGTTTTCTATTCGGGGCAATGCGCTCACGTGTTTTTGCAATAAGGCGCGGAGTGATTTTGTTGAAAGTGAAATCCCTTAAGAGACAACTTATCTGTTTGAAAACCTGCGCCCATGAATAACATAAGGGGTGACCTTAGACACATGAACTCCAAAATCACAGCGCCGACAAAAAAATTAGACGCTTTGCAACTTTTTTCGGCCCTGCAATTGTGATATATGGACCAAGTTTAGGACCACTATCAGTTCCAAGAAGAATGTGGTAAAGTAATCGAAAAAAATTCCGAGGTTTCAACGAATTGTTTCTAGCCACCTCGAAAATGGCTTGTTGTATTACTTCTCCACTTTTATTTTCCTCCAGTATGGGTATGAGGTCCTTTATTGCATTTTTTTCATTAATAGACAGCTCCACTGGTTCAACTTCGATTTCCTTAAAATCTTCCACCCAATTTTTCGCAAATTGAAAGCGTTCTTTAAGACCTTTGTTGTTTCCATCTTTTGAATAGCCTAATTCTTCCAGTTTTGCCATTAAAAACTTGTCAATAGCAGTTTCTGGCGCAACGGACACTAAGTTTATTAAGATATTATATGAAACATGTTCTGGGCGGGTTTCTGGTGATTTCAGCAAATTTGTATACTCATAGAGTGCAATGTTCTTTATCCTCTTCGCCTCGTTTTTCTCTTTCCTTACTCCAAAGTAGATATCTTCCAGATAATCATATTCGTCCATGAGTTTTGGAATATCTTCAATGCCTACCGATCTTGTTCCTTGAAACCGCTTAAGCATTAACAACATCAAAGATTTACAGGAACCATAGCGAAGCCATACTTGTGGTGTAAGAACATTTCCTAGAGATTTTGAAATCTTTGTTCCGCCCTTGTCAAGGAACATTTCATAGCGTTCATGATACGGTGGTGCAGTTTGCAGAATTTCTCTCTGGATCTGGTCATTCACAACAACAGAATCATGTATATCTTTTCCATATGCCTCAAAATCGACCCCTAGTGCGTCCCATCGTGCAGCAAACTCTACTTTCCAATTAAGTTTGCCTTGGTCTTTTGTGTAGTCTGCAAATCCTTGATGGTCACATCCTTTAATGATTTCATCTCGCAAAGGCGAGTCTGTGCATGAATAAAACACAGAATGGGTTTCCGGATGGAACTCTGTGACCTTTGTTGTATACATCTTGCCACAGTTCTCACAAACCGCATAATAAGGCAGAACTTCTGTATATTTTTCCTGACCTGTCAAATCTTTTACAATATCACCAACTTTTTCTGCATTTGCTAGTATTAACTCAATCTGTTTCGTGAATGCGCCTTTCTTATACATCTCCCGAGCTGAAACGGATGTGAACTCTACACCACAGATATCTAATGCATCAATTAACATAGAACTCATGTGAATTCCGTAACTTTCATGGCAGTTGAAGGGGTCAGGAATATCTGTTACAGGGACACCAATATATTTTTTCAATTCGTCTGCGTTTGGCATTCCAGCAGGTACTTTTCTCAGTCCATCCATATCATCTGAATAGGCAATAAACTCAGATTTATGACCCACATCTTCAACTGCTAGCTTTATGATAAAACTGCGAGCCGCATCAGAAAAACTTCCTATATGAGGAAATCCAGAAGCGCCTAGCCCGCTCTCAGTACGAAATAACTCCGTCTTTTTCCCCATTCGCTTTTTATATGCCAATGCATCCATCGCAAGTTTGTCTATCCATGAACCTCTGCCAATTATTTTCATTCTTAATCCTCGGTGTAATTGAACGCTTACATTAATCGCAACTTCTTAGTTTTATATGAAATGTAAAATACTTTTGAGTATAACCCTCCACAAATTAGGGTCATTGATTTTTTATGGATAACGATTGCTCACAAAGACTCAAATTTCTGCGTTATTAAAAAATGCTAAGTTTTTTGATAACAATTCATAACAACTCCATCTGCTCTTAGCATTAATTTCTTAAATTTATATTTCATAATGTACTTAGTAGCCAAAAATAAGTCAAAAAAATGGAGTTCAAAATTAAATGAGCCACCAAGATGAACCTTCTGTAGCAGATGAATGCAAAGATGAAAATACATCCTGCGCTTGCAATGATACAGCGTACAATGATTCCCATAATCATGTAAATGACGATTCCTGTTGTGAACACGACCATGAGCACGAGCATGAACATGATCACGAACACGAAATTGACGACGAAGAACAATTTGAAGAGTTGTTCGGGACATCAGGCACGAAGAAATTGACGTTCCATCTCGGCGGAATGGATTGTGCCAATTGCGCGTTATCTTTGCAGAAGGCATTAGATAACGTTGATGGCGTGAAAAAGGCAACGGTGAGTTTTGGTCCAAGGATAACAAATCTCTTTTTCGATGGAGAAAAAGAAACCTTCGAACGTGTTGAAAAGACAATCCGCTCGTTAGGGTTCGAACTCGAAGGCGAACGAGTGATACTCAATTTGGAATCCTTGACCTCAAAATCGCTTGGAAAGAAGTTAGAACAAGAATTAGGCGGTGTTAGAGGCATTCTCTATGCAGCTGTTTCATTTGATAAAAGCACACTGAATCTCATCTATAACCCATCAGAAATTAATCTGCCGAAAATTAAGTCAGAAATCCAAAAATTAGGCGTGACTATCGCTGGCGAGAAAAAAACTGCAAAGATTTCTAAACAAAAAATAAAATTGCTTCAGACCGCCGCTGCCGGAGCACTTTTCGCGTTAGGTTGGGCAACAAGATGGCTTTTTAATACATATGGGGTCTCTTCTTTATTCTTTCCTTCAGTAATATTTCTATTATCTGCAGTAGTTATTGGAGGCTATTCCACTGTACTCAAAGCTTTTTACTCACTTCGGTCGAAAGTCCTAGATGTTAACACTTTGGTAGCTGTAGCATTTACTGGTGCGATTATAATCAGGGAATATTGGGAAGCTAGTGCAGTTGTTTTTCTCTTCTTGTTTGGTTCATTGCTTGAGAGTTATTCTATGGAAAAAACAAGAAATGCCATCCGCGAATTAATTGACCTCAAACCAAAGGTCGCTAGGGTACGTAGATATGATACAGAGGTCGAAGTTTTCGCAGATGAGGTAAAAAAAGGAGAACTTGTTATTGTAAAGGCTGGAGAAAAAATACCTGTTGATGGTATGGTTATTAAAGGCTCTACTGCTGTTAATCAATCCTCTGTCACTGGTGAATCTCTCCCTGTTGAAAAAACGGTAGGTGATGAGGTCTTTAGCGGCACTATCAATACTGATGGCTATATTGAGATAGAAACAACAAAGACAGGCGAAGATACAACACTATCAAAAATTATCAAGATGGTTGAAAAAGCACAAACTGAGAAAGCTCCACTTCAAACATTTGCTGAAAAATTTGATGTGCTTTATGTGCCAGTTGTGCTTTTAATTGCCTTAGCTAACTTCTTGATTACTCAAAATCTTCTTGTGACGCTCACTTTATTAGTGGTTGCATGTCCTTGTGCTCTTGTTATATCTACGCCTGTAGCAATAGTGAGTGGAATTGGTAATGCTGCAAGAAAAGGGGTTTTAATCAAGGGTGGTCGTTCTTTAGAAACTTTAGGAAAACTTGACGCTATTGCATTCGATAAAACGGGCACAATTACTCTCGGAAAAATTAAGGTATTTGAAGTTGACAGCTTCTATGACGATGTCCCCATAAAAGATATCTTATATTGGGCGGGTATAGGCGAGAAGATGGCAGAACATCAAATTGGTAAAGCTATTGTGGAGTATGTCAGATCAGAAAATATTACTATCCCAGATCCAGACAAATTGTCTGTAGTTAGTGGTATCGGGATTAGTGCTGAATACAAAGGTAGAAAAGTAATAATGGGTAAGCGAAAACTTCTTGAAAATAATGGATTAATTGTTTCAAGAAACGTTGAAAATTATCTTGAAAAGGCTGAGAGTAAAGGATACACCGTTATTCCTATTGCCGTAGATGACCGCATTATTGGTGCTATTTCTGTTGCAGATTTATTGAAACCTGAAGCACCAGAGGCACTTAGCAAACTAAAGAAAGTAGGTATCAAACAAATCTTAATGCTTACAGGCGACAATGAAAGAACTGCAGAAACAATCGCAAAGTGTATGGAAGTTGACAATTTTAAGGCTAACTTACTTCCTGAGGATAAGGTTTCATATGTGAAACAACTCCATGAAGAAGGTCGTGTAGTTGGAATGGTTGGTGACGGAATTAATGATGCCCCCGCCCTTGCGGCAGCTGATATAGGTATTGCAATGGGTGTTGCTGGTACAGACGTAGCAATTGAAACCGCAGATATTGCTTTAATGTCAGATGACGTTTCTAAAGTGCCCTATGCCATAGGATTAAGCAAAAAAACCAATGCGATTATCCGCCAAAATATCGTATTCGCCCTAGTCATGGTCTTTGCCTTGCTAATAGCTACACTCTTCGGTGTGCTTGAATTAGCGAGTGGTATTCTTGGACATGAGGCAAGTGCGCTTCTTGTTATCCTAAATGGGATGCGTTTATTACGATACAAATGATTTTTCTTTAACCAATATATCTTTCAAAACTTCACTGATCCCTCTCAAGGAAGCCCCTGCCCTTTAGGGTGGGGAGGAATTGAGGGTGTGTTTCACTTGTACAAGGGTCTCTCCACTTTTAAATATATGTTCTGGGATAGAGGTACGTGGTCTCAAGGCACACCTCTCGTAGAAGTGGAAACGGTTAATGACCTCAAGGGTGATGAGCATTAAACTAGTATAGCCCGACTCTAGATGAGGATTACTGGGCTGGGGTCTAGTAAACGCCCCCATGATTTAGCGTGTGATGAAGTTGAAACTCTAGCTGGTGTAGTTAGAGGACTGAGACCAAGTACAGCTAAAAGCCTCACTGCTTTAGCATGAGGTAGTTTACACTATCACCTCAAGGATGCTCCCCTGTTTTCGGGGGGAGAGTGATGTTCATGGTGGGTTAAAAAAAATTACCTATTTGTTATGAAAAAACGGTCTTGTCACCTCTATAGTTAATTTTAATAAAGGCTCTACTATATTACTTTTCTAAAGCATTCCTGCTAACATCCTAGACTTTAATCAACTTCAAGGATGGATTACGTCATCCTAGGGAGTTTTCGTAATTTTCATTCGCAGATAATGATATTGGGGTAATATCTTGAATATAGAAGCATTGGGTCTTGCTGTACTTGCTACTTTTATTGTAAGTGCAGCCGCATTTATTGGAGTCTTATTCATTTCACTTAAAGAAGAAACACTCAATAAATTTTTGCTTGCGCTTGTAGCTTTATCGTCGGGAGTACTATTCGGCGGCGCATTTTTACACCTCTTGCCAGAAGCCTTGGAATCAGTAGGTGAAGAAATAATTCCAACGTCGATTGCACTTCTTTCTGCTATCGTATTATTTTTTATTTTAGAGAAGTTTTTATCCTGGCGGCACTGCCACAAGGGTGTATGTGATATTCATGCCTTTACATACATGAATTTGATTGGAGATGGAATCCACAATTTTATTGATGGACTAGTCATCATAGCTGCATTCCTTATGAGCACTCCTCTTGGATTCATAGTGACGGTTGCTATTCTCTTTCATGAAATCCCGCAAGAAGTAGCTGATTTTTCAGTACTTGTTTATGGTGGGTTTACAAAAACAAAAGCGCTATTTTTTAATTTCTTATCAGCAATATTAGCTATAGCAGGAGCAATTGTGGGTTTTCTCATTTCTTCCAGCATACAGCAATTTACGACGTTTCTCTTACCTTTTGCTGCAGGAGGCTTTATCTATATTGCGGGATCAGACCTTATTCCAGAACTGCGTAGCAAAACAGAACTTTCAAGCGCGGTTATTCAGACAAGCATGATAATATTGGGAATTTTCCTAATGTGGTTTCTCCTTATCGTCTTCGAATAAACTCTGATCTGGTAGAGACACTACTGCACTATTTTTCCATTTTTTGTACGAGGTGCAAGCCAATCAATTAATTTCTCAGGGTTATTCGTACTGATATCCATTTCTATTGGACCTAGTGGTGATTCAGTCGTAAATTCACCAACAAAAGAAGTGTTTCCAACAAAGGCGGCCTGTTTGTTCAAATAGAAATATATTCGATTGCCACGAATTCCTCTTCTGAGAGTTCTCCTTGCAGCATCTAGAATCCTCTTTTCTCGAAAAATCGTATGTAATTTTTGCAACGTATTCTGTCCTTCGCCCCTCACAATAATTTCTGAATGATCATCAATTTCTTCAATATGAACATTTTCATCTTCTACATTTACTATGTTTAAGAGTGCCGTCTTTACTTTTTCAATACTTTCTGTGGGAAAAAGTGGGGTTCGAGCAGTTACTTTGACTTCTATGCTCATTTTACAAAACGCTCTCTAAAAGTTGGTCAATTTTTCCAAATAAATCTTCTTTACTTCCCTCATTCACAAGTATATGATCAGCTAATGCAATTACTGAGCCAATACCCACTTTTAGCTCTGTTAGGTCTCTTTTATCGAACATTTCTCTGTTTTGTGGATCGTCTGATCTACCTCTTTGTTTCAACCTATTAAAGCGTGTAGGAGGTGATGCATGAACTGCAATTAGTAGGAAGTTTAGATGTTTTCTAAAGGTAGATAATTCCTCAAGCCCTCTCAGTCCCTCTATAATGGCCCATTCATATTTTACCTCGTTTTCTTTCAGTTTTTCTATGCATCTTTTTGCTACAATGTCATTACCTTCTCTTTTACGAAGATCTAACATAATTTTCCTCAAGTTGGTCGAATTTGGCTCTAGTCCTTCCCTCATCGCTTCCTCTCGAATGACATCTCCCATTACAATATAAAAAGAATTTAATTTTTCTTTAAGGATTTGTGATATAACGCTCTTTCCACTGCCAGGCATTCCAACAGTTCCTATAACTTTCATTTTTCTCTTCCCTAGAAAATACTATGAAATAGGCTCTGATTGCATTCCTGTGAACTACCACCCAACAAGTTAGGTGGCTTCTGCCCTCACGGATTGTTGAGCTTTCTCTACGAGAGATAGCAAGAACCCGCTCATTGGCAGTCCGGGGTGATCCACGGCACCCCCCGTTCCTTCAAGGAACACTTTGGTTTTCGCCTTACGGCCATTACTGTTCTTCTTCGTCTCAGTAAGGCACTTCAGACCGTCTATCAGGATGTTAAACGCCGCATTTATGTCTCTATCGGCAGAAAATCCGCAGTTAAGACAGGTAAACGACCTGTCTTTGACCTCTACCTTTCGCGAACCGCACATGGAACATCGGTGGGTGGTCCACCACTCGTTCATGACGAAGGCCACTCCGTCTCGTACCAGCACCGCTATAGCTATACGGTCGGCGCAGTCCTTGAACGCCCAGTGATTTACCCGTTTCCTGTTCCTCCTGTGCCCCGAACCCCTGTAATGGCAGTTACGCACTTTGTCGGGGCAACCTATAAACACCAACGAACCTGTAAGGTGCTCGGCTATAACTATCGCCAGTTTTCTCCTGAAATCTTTTGCATAATTTACCCGTTTCCTGTAGAGTTTTTTCAAAACCGCGTATTTCCCTATCCGCTTCAACTTAGCGATCCTATTGTTGAGTTGGCACATCCTGATGAAGAACTCTTTGTAGTCCTCTTTCTTAAAGAAGAGGTCACGTG